>CALXXK010000085.1 GCA_944392675.1 uncultured Clostridia bacterium | reverse complement strand
TATGAATATACTACAAGTCCAAGAAAACTAGAACCAGATTATAAAACTTCTAAAAAAACAAAAAAACGTAAACCAAAACTAAGAGTAGTAGAAGATTTACCAAGAGAAGAAGTAAAACTATCAAAAGCACAAAAAGAAAAACGTAGAAAACTTACTTTAGTAGTTGCAGCGATATTTTTAACTTTATTAGCCATAAGTTATAGAAACTCTCAAATAAACGAAAAATTTAACAATGTACAACAATTAAAAACTGAACTATCATCAATAGAAAAAGAAAATGAACAACTAAAAGTAAATATTGAAAATGGATTAAATTATAATAATATAGAAAAACTAGCAAAAGAAAAATTAGGAATGCAAAAATTGACAAGTAAGCAAACAGTATATGTAAATTTACCTAAAAAAGACTATATAGAACCAGCATCAGAAGAAGTAGTAGTTGAAGAAAATAAAAATTGGTTTGAACAAATTTGGGAAAAGATAACTGGAAAATGAATAAATTAAAACACTTCTAATAAAATTATTAGAGGTGTTTTTTTATGATAGAGATGAAACTTTCAAATAAAAAGAAGATGAGAAATACACTGTTTATAGCATTTTTAATAATAATATGTTTAATGGGAAGAATTGGATATATACAATTTATACAGGGAGGAGAACTATCAACATTAGCTTATCAGCAACAAACATTAGATAGAAGTATAAATCCAAAAAGAGGAACAATATATGATTCAACAGGTACAAACGCATTAGCAGTAAGTAGTACAGTAGAAACAGTAACAGTAAATCCCGGAAATATATCAGAAGAAAATAAAGAAAAAGTAGCACAAACTTTAGCAAACATTTTTGAATTAGATTATGAAACAGTATTAAAAAAAGTCAAAAAAAGAAGCTCTATAGAAACAATAGTAAAAAAAGTAGATAAAGAAAAAACAGATAAACTAAGAGTATGGATGGAACAAAATAATATAACAACAGGAATTAACATAGATGAAGACACAAAAAGATATTATCCATACAATACAGTAGCATCACAAATAATAGGATTTTGTGGAAGTGATAATCAAGGATTAGATGGAATAGAAGCAAAATATGATGATGAATTAAAAGGAGAAAAAGGAGCAATACAAAGACATATAGATGCAAAAGGAGGAGAAATAGGGCATGAAGGAGAAAACTATGTTCCAGCTGTAGATGGAAATGATTTGGTACTTACTATAGATTTAACAATACAATCAATAGCAGAAAAATATTTAAAAGAAGCATGTATTGACAATGAATGTACAGATGGTGGAAATATAGTTATAATGAATCCACAAAATGGGGATATTTTAGCAATGGCAACATATCCAGCATATAATTTAAACGAACCATATGAACCATATACAGATGAATTAAAAGGGATTTGGAATTCTATCCAACAAGATGAAAAAACAAAAAATTTACAAGCTGTTTGGAGAAATAAAGCGATAGCAGATACATATGAACCAGGTTCGGTTTTTAAATTGATTACAGCATCAGCAGCTATTGAAGAAGGATTAGTAACAGATATCGACAAAGAAGGTCAATTTACATGTACAGGAGGAATAGAAGTTGCAGGAGTAAGAATAAAATGTTGGAGATATTATAGACCTCATGGGGCAGAAAGTTTAAGACAAGGACTAATGAATTCTTGCAATCCAGTATTTATAGGATTAGGTCAACAATTAGGAGTAACAAAATATTATGAATATTTAGAAAAATTCAAATTATTAGAAAAAACAGGTATAGACTTACCAGGAGAAGCAGGGAGTATATTTTTAGCAAAAGAAAAAGCCGGACCAGTAGAACTAGCAACAATAAGTTTTGGCCAAAGATTTGAAATAACACCAATACAACTTGTAACAGCAGTATCAGCTATAGCAAATGGAGGAACAAGTGTAACACCAAGAGTAGTTAAACAAATAATAAATAGTGAAACTAAAGAAGTAAAAGAAATACCTGTAAAAACAAATGGTACAGTTATTTCAAAAGAAACTTCAGAAAAAGTATTAAGTATGATGGAAAGCGTTGTATCTGAAGGAACTGGAAAAAATGCAAAAGTTGCAGGATATAGAATAGGAGGAAAAACAGGAACGTCAGAAGATGGAGTAAATACTAATAAATATGTTACATCTTTTTGCGGTGTAGCACCAATTGATAATCCACAAGTGGTAGTGCTAGTTACTTTATATAATCCAACAGGAGAAGGAGGACATCAAGGAGGTGGTGTTGCAGCACCGGTAGGAGGGCAAATATTTAGTGAAATATTACCATATTTAGAAGTGCAACAAGGAAATCAAGATGAAATAGAACAAGTAGAGGAAGTTGAAACACCAGACATAATTGGAAAAAACATAAAAGAAGCTGAAAAAATAGTAAAAGAAAATGGCTTAGAACTAATAATACAAAATGAAACTGAGAATCTTGATAAAGAAAATACTATAATAAAAAATCAAACGCCACAAGCGGGAATCATGGTAAATGAAGGGAATAAAGTTTATATAGAATACTGATAAATTTTAATTTGTAAAAAATACAATGTATTTGATTAGCTTATACAATATAGATTAAAGTACAACAGCTATACATTGTAATTTTTTTGTCAAATGAGTAATTCTATAATTAAGTTTGACTAAAATGCAAAAATATGATAAATTATATAAGAAGATAACATAAAAGAGGGGAAGTTTATTATTGAAAAAATGTAGTATTGAAGAAATAAAAATTTTAGAATATACAAATAAATATAAAGATAAAACAATAGATTTATTAATAAAAGTAGCAGTAAAAGAGCATGGCTTTAAAGAGTGGGAAAATTGGTTCAGAATTTTTGAAAATCAAAAGTACAAAGAAAATGATGGGATTTGTTATATAGCAATTGATAATAATGATAATGTAATAGGAACAGTTAGCTTAAAAAAACTAGACAACATATCAGGAGAGGTAAGAAACTTTTACATAGAACGAGAATATAGGGGAACAGGTATAGCACAAAAATTGCTAAATACTATTATTGAGTTTGCTAAAATAAAAAAGTATAAAAGATTAGAATTAGATTCATATAAAGAGTTTAGTAGAGCAATAAATTTTTATAAAAAAAATAATTTTTATCTAAGAAAAATAGAAAATAATAAATTTATATATTCAAAAACATTAAAAGAAGAAAAAATCAGTATAATAGTAGCTATATACAATATAGAGAAATATTTAGAAAATTGTATAAAAAGCATACTTCAACAAACATATAAAAATTTAGAAATTTTATTAATAGATGATGGATCAACAGATAGTTCAAAAGAAATATGTGATAAATATGCACAAATAGATAATAGAATAAAAGTAATACATAAAGAAAACGGAGGATTAGCTGATGCTAGAAATCTAGGAATGTCATTAGCAAAGGGTAAATATATCAGTTTTATAGATGGAGATGATTATATTTATCCGACTTTTTACACTAATTTATATGATTTAATAGAGCAATATGAAGCAGATATTTCAGAATGTAACTTCTTAAGAGTAAATGAGGATGATATAGAAAATATAGAAAAAATAATAAATAAAGAGAACCAAAAAATTATAATAAAAGAAAAAATGATTAATGGAGAAGAGGCAATAGATGAATTGTTTGGGACAAGGTTACAACCATATGTAAAAAAGGTTGTTGTATGGAATAAATTATATAATGCTAATGTTTTGAGAAATATAAAGTTTCCATTTGGAAAATTGCATGAAGATGAATATACAACATATAAAATTTTGAGTAATAGCAAAAAAATCGTTACAACAAACAAAATATTACATGGATATGTACAAACAAAAAATAGCATAATGAGAAGAGAAATAAAACAAAAAAGAATTGATGATAATTTAGATGCATATGAACAAGCATCAAATTTTTTTGAAGAAAAAAATGATATAAAAATAGAAATGAAATGCAAAAGAAGATATTTAGAAAATTGCATTGAATTATCTGGAAAAGTACTAAAATCAGAAAATAAAAACAAAGATGAACAATTAAAAGATATAGAAGATAAATTTATTTCCTATTATGAGAAATATATAGATAATATCATTTTAAATAGCTCAGAAAATAGAGAAAAGAAAATAGTAAAAATAATAATGTTAGCATATAAAGACATAAAAACAAAAGGTAAAAATATAGGCGAATATTGGCAAAAATTAGAAAATTTTGTCAATAAATAATAATGTCACGAACAAATTATTATGAAAGATTGTAGTAATAATAGAAAAATAAGAAAACAGTATAGATACAAAAAAATAAGGAGTGAAAATAATGACTAAACCTATAAAATTTGGAATTGGTTTTTTAGCAGGCAGACCAAATGTATGTAAAATAATAAATAGATATTATAAAGACATAATTGAACAAGGAGAAAAATTTGGAAAAGAAGTAAAATTTACTATTTTTATATTATATGATTTAAATTATCAAGGAACTAATAGAATTGATTTTTATAATATAAAAGCAGATGTATATAAAAAAATAGAAATTAAATATATTACTC
Organism: uncultured Clostridia bacterium; assembly: GCA_944392675.1. Lineage (GTDB taxonomy): Bacteria > Bacillota > Clostridia > TANB77 > CAG-508 > CAG-269. The sequence continues at coordinate 1,452 of CALXXK010000085.1, read as the reverse complement.
CTGAAGATATAGAAGAAGAAAAGAAAATATTAGTATCTAGACATGATTTTAATAAAAAAGATATTGATTTAATATTAGGACATGGATATGCTAGAGCAAGAAATTCAATAATGTATTTTGCTTTAAAAAGGAAAATTGATTATTTACTATTTTGGGATGATGATGAATATTTAGTCGCAAATGTAAAAAAAGAAAATAACGAAATTGAATGGATGAAACAAGATGATATATTTCAGCATTTAAAAAGTATAAGAAATGCAGATGTAACAGTAGGGTATAGATGTGGAAACATGTCACCAATACCAAAAATTGAATATAACAATGTAATAACAGAGGTGGATTTTAAACATTATATAGATGGTATCAGTAATGAGGTAGTAAATTGGGAAAAAGTGAAAAATCAAGAAAAACAAGAACAGGGAATTTCTTTTGCTGATAAAGAAATTATTTTAAAAGGAAAAACGCACCAATTAAAAGATATAGGCACAAAAAATTGGCTACTGGCATCTGGAATATGTTTTAATTTAAAAAGAATTGAAAACATACCGGCATTTTACAATCCTCCGCTTGCAAGAGGAGATGATACATTTTTATCTACTATGTTAAAAAATGCAAAAGTTGTGCAAGTTCCAACATATCATTTTCATGATGGATTTTTAAAATATGCAAAAATTTTGGAAGATGAATATCCAAAAAAATTGAAAAAAATAAAATTAGATGGATCAGTAGAAGAAAGATTTTTAAAAACTTCAATAGGATGGATAAAATATAAACCACTATTGATATATATAACAGAAAGAAAAAAGTATCATAATATTATAAATCAAACAAAAGAAGATTTAGAAAAGGGTATTATTGCCATGAATAAATTATTTAATACAGATAGTTTTAATGTTTTATTAGAAGAATTAAACAAATATGATAAAAATGTAAAAAAGCATTATAAAGAATATTTAAAAACAAATGAAATGTGGAACAAATTAAAGTCACAAATAAAATTTTAATATATGGTTTATGGGTAAAACCAAAATAAAAACCTAAATATTTATTATACAAGGATAATAAAAATGAAATTAACAGAACAAAATTACGAATTAGAACTAAATGAAGACATAGAACAATTAAAGTTACAAAAAGAAGAATTGGAAAAACTAAGAAAAATATTAGGAGAATTTCCAGAACAATACCTATTATATGGAAAAACACAAATGATAGGAAAAGGAAATATAAAAAATGTAAGATCAAGAAAAGAACACTCAGAAAATATAAAAGATATATCAAGGAAGATAATAGAAGGAATATATGAAAAAGTAGTACCAGAAGAAATAAAACAAACAGAGATGTATAAATTAAATAAACAAATAGCTTTTTTATATTCAGATATAGTTTCACTAGGACATGATATAGGACACAGTCCATATGGACATTTAGGTGAAAGAATACTAAATAGTA
>CALXXK010000084.1 GCA_944392675.1 uncultured Clostridia bacterium | reverse complement strand
CTCAAAAATTCTTCCCCATCTTTTCTTATATCATTTTTATACATATATTTTCCTTTTCCTCTACCTGTCATTATTTCCCTATTATATAAATTAATAGCATTTGGAAATGCTTCTTCATTAATTTTAGTATGAACAAAACTATATGTCATAAATATAATCTCAAAAAACACATCTTTTTTTACCTTTTCAGAAAGTTGTTCATTTAATTGCTGTATTAGTTCTGTGTATAATTTTTTCCAATTTTCTACTAAAATTACAGGAGCTATCAATATTCCTATTTTATATCCCGCTTCTTTTAGTTTGTTTATTGCTTCAATCCTACCTTTTAATCTTGAAGTTCCAAATTCTACTTTATTTATTATTTCTTCTGGGTTAACACTCATTCTAATTGTAACTCTTCCATCATGATTTATATTTAATATATCATCTACCATATCAAATTTAGTTGGAAATGTTAAAAAGCCCTTTTCACTATTTTTAAAATTTTCTATTGTCCAAGGTAAATTATTTGTAATCGTATTTTCCAATATTAAATCACTATTACTACCAATTTCAAATGTCAATACTTTTTCAGATTTATTAGCTGTTTTTATTATTTTATCCATCATTTGTTCTCTGTTGACAAATAATCTTAAATATGCACATTTGTTATAATTACAAACTAAATAACAATACATACAAGAAGCTGTACATCCTGATGATGTATATGGTACTAGATAATCAGATGTTTTATGATTCTCTACAAACTTGTGTGTTTTTCTAGTTCCTATTATCAGATTTCTTTTCATATCTGGAAAATCTTTATTTTCTTTTTTTCTCATTTCTTCTATGTTGTTATGATTTTCAATTTCTACTTTTGGTATTTCTTTATATTTTTCCATTAATTGTTTACCTAGTTCATAATTTAATATGTCTTTTTCATAATAAATAGCTTTTGGTTTAAACATTTTTTATCTCCTTTTTTCTATCTTGTAAATTTAGTTTAACCAAAAGCTTTGTTTTAATTCAAATTTTTAAAAAGGGGACGTTCCTTCAATCCCTAAAATTGGGGAAAATGGGGACGGACCTTCCTATCTGTTGTAAATCCACTTAACCCATTTAGCCCCACTATGTATCCTAAAATATATGATTTTTCGGTTCAATACATAATTTAAAAAATTCTAAATTAATTTTTTGGCACCCTTTCACTTAGTCCGAGCTAAAGCTCGACGCGAACATTTTCCAAAAAATTAATAAAGAATTTCTAAAATTATTCCAATCACATTTAAAATCATATATTTTAGGATACATAGTGGGGCTAAATGGGTTAAGTGGATTTACAACATCCAGGAAGGTCCGTCCCCATTGTCCCGAATTTTAGGGATTAAAGGAACGTCCCCTTATAAAACTACTTTTTTCACATAAAGTTTATTAGCAATAGATTGAGTAACATTTTTCAAAATATATTGTTCTTGAGACAATCTTTTATCAAAAGTATAATCATTAACACTAAAAATAACAAAAATAGAATTTTCCAATTCATTACAAAAAGTATTATAAGCCCTTTTAACTGGAAAATTTTTAGTAGCCAAATTGATTAATTCATTTATATCATTAATACTATAAACCTGTTTCAAAGTACAAATAACAAATAATTTAGCAATATGAATTTTATTATATTTCTTCTTAACAGGAGCATCTAAAATTCCTTGTTTTACATAATTATTAATCATTGTTTTAGTAATAATTTTATTATCTTTATTATTTGTAACATTATCTTCCTGAAAATATTTTCCCAAGAATGTATCTAAATAGCTAACAAGCTGGTCTGCATATAAGTCTATTGAGGGAAATTCTTTCCATCTAGGAATATGAAATTTCGATACAGATTTATATATAGAATCATCTATTTTTTCCAAATTTAACACTCTCCTTAACATAAATATATTAACATGATTAGAAAAGTTAGTCAACTATTGACAAAGTATTTTTGATATGTTAATCTAGTATTCGATACTAGATGATGTAGATACAAATGTCGAAAATTGTGCAAAATTGGTGCATGAAAAGTGATACAGTCTTTAAAATTTATAAACAGTAAAAAGATTTATATGAACAATTAACCAGTTTATGCCTTTAGAAAGGAATGTGATTAAAAATGGAAAAGAACAAGTTAAGAGAAGTTCCAAGATTTAAAAATATCAAGGAGATTATATATAACTCTGTAAAACTGTATCCAAATAATATAGCATTTAAGATTAAAACAAAAAAAGAAGAAAAAGAAGTAGAATATAAAGAGATAACATATAAAGATTTTTTAGATGATATAAATGCTCTAGGAACAGCTTTATTGGATTTAGGCTTTGGTGATAAGAGAATAGCTATTATTGGTAAAAATAGCTATGAATGGGCTTTAACATATGTTACGAATTTATTAGGAAATATAGTTTCAGTACCATTAGATAAAGGCCTACAAATAGGTGAGTTAGAATTATCTTTAATAAGAAGTCAAGCAGATGCAGTTATATTTGATGAAAAAAATCTAGATGAAATAAAACAAATTAAAAATAATGGAAAAACTAAAATTCAAAAATATATATGTATGTCAGATTTGAAAGGATATACAAGTATAGATGAATTAATTCAAAAAGGGAAAGAATTAATAAAAAATGGGAATAATAAATATATAGATATGGAAATAGACAAAGAAAAGATGAGTGTCTTACTATTTACATCAGGAACAACAGAACAAGCAAAAGCGGTAATGCTTTCACAGTATGGAATTGCAACAAACATATATGATATGCAAATAGTAGAAGATTTTAGACCAACAGATGTAAATATAGCATTTTTGCCATTTCATCATATATTTGGTTCAACAGGACTATTAGTTATGTTATCAAGTGGAATAAAAACAGTATTTCCAGATGGATTAAGATATATAAAAGACAATCTAAATGAATATAAAGTCTCATTATTTGTAGGAGTTCCAATTTTAGTAGATAAAATGTATCAAAATATACAAAAAGAAATAAAAAAACAAGGAAAAGAAAAAACAGTAAAATTGGGAATAAGATTAACACAATTCTTACTAAAGCTAGGAATCGATATTAGAAGAAAAGTATTTAAAGAAATTATAGATCAACTAGGAGGAAAAATGAGATTTATAATTTCAGGTGGAGCACCTCTGGATAAAGAAGTTGCACAAGGTTTTGAAAACTTTGGAATACACTTAGTGCAAGGATATGGATTAACAGAAACTTCGCCAGTTATAGCAGCTGAAAATGATAAATATCAAAGAGCAGGTTCTATAGGATTTCCAATGAGACATACAGAAATAAAAATTGTAGATAAAGATAAAAATGGTATTGGAGAATTAGTTGTAAAAGGACCGAATGTAATGCTTGGATATTATCAAGATGACGAAAGAACAAAAGAAGTATTAAAAGATGGCTGGTTCTATACAGGTGATTTAGCATATATGGATAAAGATGGATTCTTATATATAACAGGAAGAAAAAAAGACATGATAGTTTTAAAAAACGGAAAAAAAGTATTTCCAGAAGAATTGGAAACACAAATAAATAAAATAGAAGAAGTAGAAGAATCTTTTGTATATGGAATGCCAATAAATAATGACAAAAACGACGTAAAAGTTTCAGTAAAAGTGGTATATAATGAAGAAATAGTAAAAGAAAAATATCCAAATATGAAATTTGATGAATTAAAGAAATTAATATGGGAAAAAATAAAAGAAGTAAATAAAACATTACCACAATATAAATATATAAAAAATATGATATTAACAAAAGAACCACTTATAAAAACAACAACAAATAAAATAAAAAGGAACGAAGAATTAAAATTATTAGGAATATAAAATAGAATGTGTCAAAAAATGATGAAGGGGAAATGATGATACCCCTTTTTGTCATTTTGGGGACGCGTCCAAAAATGACAAAAATTATTGATAATTTGAAATATTTATGATATAGATAATAAAAAAGGAGGGCTTTTATCATGACTGAGAAAGAAAAAGCTAAAGAGGGCTTATTATATGATGCAAATTATGATGAGGAATTATTAAATGAAAGAATAAAGTGTAAGGAAAAATGTCAAAAATATAATAGTTTAAATCAATCTGAAACAGAAAAAAGAAAAGAACTTTTAAAAGAAATAATAGGAAAAACAAAGGAGCAATTTTTAATTGAGCCAAATTTTTATTGTGATTATGGTTACAACATAGAAATAGGAGAAAATTTTTATTCAAATCATAATTTAGTAATATTAGATGCAGCCAAAGTTGCATTTGGTGATAATGTATTTATTGGTCCAAATTGTGGCTTTTATACAGCAGGACATCCATTAAATGCTATCCAAAGAAATCAAGGATTGGAATATGCAAAGCCAATATCAGTTGGCAATGATGTTTGGATAGGTGGAAATGTAACTGTTTTACCAGGTGTAAATATTGGTTCTAATGTGGTAATAGGTGCAGGAAGTGTAGTTACAAAAGATATTCCAGCAAATGTAGTAGCAGTAGGAAATCCATGTAAGATATTGAAAAAAATAGAAGAATAATGTAAAATAGCAATTAATAAAAAGAAAAATATATTTTAGGAGGTTAATAAAAATGGAAAGAAAAGATACAATAAATTTATTAAAGAAATATAATAAAGAGGAATTTCATATAAGACATGCTTTAACAGTAGAAAGTGTAATGGAATATTTTGCTAAAAAATATGGATATGATGAGAATTTTTGGGGGCTTGCAGGCTTATTACATGATATAGATTATGAACAGTATCCAGAACAGCATTGCCAAAAAGCACCAGAGCTTTTAAAAGAAATAAATGCTGATGATGACTTAGTAAGAGCAGTTTGTAGCCATGGATATGGTGTGTGTTCAGATGTAAAGCCAGAACATTTAATGGAAAAAATATTATTTGCAGTAGATGAACTAACAGGTATTATTTGGGCTGCAGCTAAAATGAGACCTTCAAAAAGTACAAAAGATATGGAACTTTCAAGTTTAAAGAAAAAATTTAAGGATAAAAAATTTGCTGCTGGATGTTCTAGAGATATGATTAGAAGAGGTGCAGAACAATTAGATTGGGAATTAGATGATTTATTAAATCAAACTCTTGAAGCAATGAAAAGTTGCGAAGACGAAATAGAAGAGAAATTATTAGAAATAAACTAAAAATATAATAATTTAACTAAATAACTCAATAATAAATGTTGAAAAAAATCATGATAAATTGATTATGTAATTGATGTAATAAAAGAAAGAGATGATATGAAATATGGAAATATTAGTAGGACTTTTGATTCCTTTTTTAGGAACAACTTTAGGTGCTGGAATGGTATTCTTTATGAAAAATCAAATGAATACAAAAGTTCAAAAGTTGTTACTTGGTTTTGCTTCAGGAGTAATGATTTCAGCATCAATTTGGTCATTAATGATACCTTCATTAGATATGGCTAAAGAACAAGGGGAAATATCTTGGTTACCAGCAGCAATAGGATTTATTTTAGGAATTATATTTTTGTTAGTATTAGATAAAATAACTCCACATTTACATTTAAACAGTGAAAAACCAGAAGGAATAAAGGCAAAACTAAAAAATTCTACTATGTTAATTTTAGCGGTGACACTACACAATATACCAGAAGGAATGGCTGTAGGTGTTGTATTTGCAGGAATGTTAGTAGGAAATGTAGGAATGTCATTAGCAGGAGCAATAGCATTAGCAATAGGTATAGCAATACAAAACTTTCCAGAAGGTGCAATAATTTCCATGCCATTGAGAGCAGAAGGAATGTCAAAAGGTAAAGCATTTTTATATGGAACTTTATCTGGAATAGTAGAGCCAATATCAGCAGTAATTACAATTTTATTGACAGGTTTAGTAGTTCCAATATTACCTTATTTATTATCATTTGCAGCAGGTGCTATGATATATGTAGTAGTTGAAGAATTAATACCAGAGGCTCAAGCGGGTGAGCATAGCGATATTGGAACAATAGGAGTCGCAATAGGTTTTGTCTTAATGATGATATTAGATGTAGCTTTAGGGTAGATAGGAAATTTAGTAATTTTAGGGACTGGGTTTTTTGTCATTTTGGGGACGCGTCCAAAAATTACAATTTTATATTTTGAATATATTAATTGAATTTTTGTAATAAAC
>CALXXK010000083.1 GCA_944392675.1 uncultured Clostridia bacterium | reverse complement strand
TTAACCACAATTAAAAAAAGAGAAGTTAAACCTAAAACTAAAAGTTTTTCATCTATGTATTTTTGAGTGTGCTTTTGCATACAATAATTTTCTAGTGACGATAACATTTGGGGTAATACCTGTTCCCATTCCGAACACAGAAGTCAAGCCTAAATGTGCCGAAAATACTTGTGGGTTACCCCGCTGGGAAGATAGGTTGTTGCTAGTTTTTTTATTTAATACAAATTTTATATTAGATAAAACAAGAAATATTAAAAGAATGCAGGTTACTGTTCTCAATTAAATAAAATAATTAAAAATTTAGAAATTATAAATTAGAAAATATATATAAAAATATTTTTTAATTTATAATTTTTGATTTTTACTAAAAAATATGATATGATATAGAAATAAATAAAAATTGCAAAACAAAAATAATATAATGAAAGAATATAAAAATTTGAATTAAAAGAGTAAATAATAATATGAGGTGATTAAATGAATATAAAAAGAATAGAAACAAAAAAAGATGCTATAAAGGAATTAAAAAGCTTTTATATTTCAATGTATAAGCAAAAACAGATTTTATTAAAAAAGAAATATCATGACCCGATATATATGACTACAGACTTGACAGACAAAGAGTTACAACAAAAATTAGATGATATGTTGAATAATTTAGATAGTGAAGACGAGAAAATAGAGTCATTAAAAAAAATTATAGATGCTATCTTTGAAGATTTGAAATCAACAGAAATAAAAGAAAAATTAAGTACAATAGGAAAAGAATATTATGACAATTTAATAGAAAAAGTGGAAAGAGCAAGAGGTCTAACTGATGAAGAAATAATTATAGAAATAATAGATGAAACTGATGCTAAAATACATGAAGATAAAAGCGAAAAAGAAGGATTTACATATGGAAATTTATTAAAAATATATAATGGAGAAATAAAAGAAAAAAAATATTCATATGAAAAGAATAATAAAAAATACAATTTATATCCAATAGAAAATTATAAAACATATAAACATAAAAAAGATGAAGGCAGAGAATTAAGTAAAATTAGCAGTATGGGAAGGCAATATTTAACTAAATTTAGATTAGAAGTAGAATTTAAACCCGGAAGAATTGCTAGTACTGAATTTTTTGCAGATAGTGATTTGGAAAAAAAATTAGACCAAGAAAGAAATGAATATTTTTTACCTATGTTGGCTGCGATATCGAAAACAAAAAAAGAAGAAAATCAATATATTGGTCATATTGAATGTATATACAAAGATGAGGAAAATGATATAGAAACATTCGTAAGAGAAAAAGATGAAAATTTAGAGAATAGTGTAAAGAAATTAGTTGAAAAAGAATTAAAAGAACAATCAGAAAATGAAAATGTAGAATCAAAAGATAAAAAGGATGAAGGAGAAAAAGATAGATAAAATATTATAAATATAAAATAAGGAATGATAAAATGTCTAAAAAAATTTGGAAGTCAGGAACATTTATATATCCGTTACCAGCAGTAATGGTAAGTTGTGGAACAATGGAAAAGTCTAATATAATAACAGTTGCATGGACAGGCATATTAAATACAAATCCAGCAATTGTATATATATCAGTAAGACCAACTAGATATTCATATGATATAATAAAAAAACAAAAAGAATTTGTTATAAATTTAACAACTAAAGAATTAGTAAAAGCAACTGATTGGTGTGGAGTAAAAACTGGAGCAAAAGTAGACAAATTTAAAGAAATGAAATTACATAAAGAAAAAGGAAAATTTGTTAAATGTCCTTTAATACAGGAAAGTCCAGTTTCAATAGAATGTAAAGTAAAAGAAATAAAAGAAATGGGCTCTCATGATGTATTTATAGCAGAAGTTTTATCAATAGATGCAGATGAAAAATATATTGATGAAAAAGGAGCATTTGACATATCAAAATGCAATTTAATTGCTTATGCAAATGGAAAGTATTTTTCATTAGGCAAAATAGTAGGAAAATTTGGATTTTCAGTAAAAAAGAAAAAAAGAAACTAATAAGAGAATAAAAAATGTAAAGTAATAAAAAAATACTAAAATTTATGCTAACAAATGAGTATTTGATATAGAAATAAATAAAATAGAAAGTGTAGATTAATGAAAAAATATTAGTTTTTTGTTGTAATAGGATTTTGAATGCACAAAAGATAAAAAAATATTGAAAAATTAAGCTAAATCATTGACATAAATAAAAAAAAGTGGTAAAATATGTGAGCATATGTAATTACGGACATATGCTCACATCGTTTTAAAAAGAAAAGGTAAAATTCGGAGGTGTATTTAAATGGCAGCAAAAGGACCAAGAGAAAATATAACACTAGAGTGTACAGAATGTAAAAGAAGAAATTATACAACATCAAAAAATAAAAGAAAAAATACAGATAGACTAGAATTAGTTAAATATTGTAAATTCTGTAAAAAACGTACAACACATAAAGAAACAAAATAGTAAAAAGCTATTTTAAGGAGGAAATAAAATGGCTAAAAAAGAAACAAAGACAAATAAAGAAAATAAAAACAAAAAAAGTTTTTTTAAAGGTTTCAAGGCTGAATTAAAAAAAGTAACTTGGCCAACACCAAAGCAATTAGCAAATAATACAGTAGCAGTAATAACAATTGTATTAATTACAGCATTAATTGTTTTTGTATTAGATTTAACATTTGAAACAATAAATAAAAATGGTGTAGACAAAATAAAAGAAGTAATAGAAAGCACACAAGAGGATAATAGCAACACTTCAGAGGAAACAGATAACCAAGAACAAAATACTACAACAGAAAATACTGATAATACGAAAGAAAATACAGAAAACACAAGTAATACAGAATCAAATGTTAACAATATACAGGAAAATGAAACAAGTAGTGAAAATGCAGAAAATAATGTTCAATAATAAAAAGGAGGCTTTAATTAGATGTCTCAAAAAGATTATGATATGGTAGCTAGATGGTATGTAGTTCATACATATTCTGGTTATGAAAATAAAGTTAAAAAAGATTTGGAAAATACCATAAAAAATAGAGAATTAGAAGATTATTTTTTTGATATCATAGTACCAATGGAAGAACAAATAGAAATAAAAGACGGAAAAAGAAAAACAAATTTAAAAAAAGTTTTTCCAGGATATGTACTAATCAAAATGATAGTAACAGAAGAGTCATGGTATATAGTAAGAAATACAAGAGGAGTTACAGGTTTCGTTGGCTCTGGAACAGATCCAATACCATTAACAGATGAAGAAATAAGAAATATGGGATTTGAAGATGTTCCAATAAATGTAGATTATGACGTAAATGAACAAGTACAAGTAATGAATGGACCATTTGAAGGATTTGTTGGTACTGTTCAAGAAATAAATAAAGAAAAACATAAAGTAAAAGTTCTAGTTTCAATGTTTGGAAGAGAAACACCAGTTGAGTTAGAATTTTCACAAGTACAAAAAATAAAATAATAAAGAAAAATAATCTATACACAACATAACATAAAAGGAAGAATTAATTATTTAAACAAAATGGATAAAAAGACTTAAATAAAAAAAGAACATTTATTTAAAAAATTAAAAGAAAAACTCTTTACACAAAGAGAAATATTAAAAGCTAAAAGAGTATAACTCGTCAATAAAAGAAGGAGGTGCCATAAAAAATGGCAGAAAAAGAAATATCAAATATTATTAAATTACAAATAGAAGCAGGAAAAGCAACACCAGCTCCACCAGTAGGTCCAGCATTAGGTTCAAGTGGTGTTAACATTATGCAATTTGTTAAAGAATTTAATGATAGAACTGCAAATCAACCTGGAATGATAATACCAGTAGTAATTACAGTATATAAAGATAAATCATTTGAATTTATCACAAAAGTTCCACCAGTTGCAGTATTAATAAAAAAAGCAATTAAAATAGAAAAAGGTTCAGGAAAACCAAACAGAGAAAAAGTTGCTAAAATAACAAAAGAACAAGTAAAAGCAATTGCTGAACAAAAAATGCCAGACTTAAATGCAGCATCATTAGAAACAGCTATGAGCATGGTTGAAGGTACTGCTAGGTCTATGGGAGTTGTTGTTACAGATTAAAACAAATGAAAATCAGCATCTTGCACATTTTTGTATAATTTGTCAACCTTCGACGTACCAATGTACGCCTTCATCTTGACAAATCACACAAAAATGCACAATATACTAATTTTGATTTTTTTAATTAGTAAGATGAATGAAAATCAGCAATTTAATAAAGGTTAAGTAAAAATTTAAAAAATAAAATTGGGAGAGTTAAAGTTTAAAACTCGTTACTACCAAAGGAGGTTAGAAAAATGAAAATGTCAAAAAGATATGCAGAAAGTGCAAAATTAATTGACAATACAAAAGAATATGGAATAAAAGAAGCATTAGAAATAATTGAAAAAATGCCAAAAACAAAATTTGATGAAACAGTAGAATTACATGTAAAATTAGGTGTTGATTCAAAACATGCAGATCAACAAGTTAGAGGTACAGTAGTACTTCCAAACGGTACAGGAAAAACACAAAGAGTATTAGTTTTTGCAAAAGGACCAAAAGCAGAAGAAGCTGAAAAGGCAGGAGCAGACTTTGTAGGAGCAGAAGAATTGATACCAAAAATACAAAATGATAATTGGTTTGATTATGATGTAGTTGTTGCAACTCCAGATATGATGGGTGTTGTAGGAAGATTAGGAAAAGTATTAGGACCAAAAGGATTAATGCCAAACCCTAAATCAGGAACAGTAACAATGGATGTAACAAAAGCAATAAATGAAATTAAATCTGGTAAAGTAGAATACAGATTAGATAAAACTAATATAATTCACTTAGGATTTGGAAAAGTTTCATTTGGAGCAGATAAATTAGCAGAAAATTATGAAACAATAATGAATGCAATTATAAAAGCAAAACCAGCAGCAGCTAAAGGACAATACATAAAAAGTATTGCTATAGCAACAACAATGGGACCAAGTATATTCATAAATCAAAAATAAAAGCCAAAGACAGTAGGCAAAAGTAAGTCCTACCTAGGTACAATGATAGAGAAAATACGCACTCTTTGTACCTATTTGGGTAGGATACAGAAGAGTGTTATTTTTTTAAATTATAGAAAATCACATTTCCTATAATCTAAAAAAATTATATTTAAATACACAGGTTTTAGGAGGTGAAAAAATAAATGGCAAGTGAAAAAATACTAAACCAAAAGAAAGAAGAAGTAAAAAAATTAGCAGAAGAAATGAAAGAAGCTAAATTAATACTTTTAACAGAATACAGAGGAATTAATGTTGAAAACGACACAGCATTAAGAAGAGATTTAAGAAATGCAAATGCAAAATACACAATTATAAAGAACAACATAACAAGAAGAGCATTAGCAGAATGTAAAATTGAAGGATTAGATGACAAATTAGTAGGACCAACAGCAGTAGTTATAGGAAAAGAAGATTACTTAGAACCAGCAAAAGCAATATATAATTTTACAAAAAATAATGAATATTATAAAATCAAAGGTGGAGTAATCGACGGAAAAGTAATGACAACAGAAGAAATTATAACTTTAGCGAAATTACCTTCAAGAGAAACATTACTATCTATGCTTGCTGGAGCTTTACTTGGAAATATTTCAAAAATTGCAGTTGCACTTAATGAAGTAAAAAAACAAAAAGAAGAAGCTGGAGAAAAAGTAGCTGTTAATGTAGCTGTAGAAGAAACAGCATCAGCACCAGCTGAAGAAGCAAAAACAGAAGCAGAGGCAACACCAGCAGAATAGAATAAATAAAAATAGAGTTTTTATAAAAAAAACAATGAATAAGAAAATAGGACATTAACGAAATCAAAGATTTCGATGTCTGCATACACAAAAAAGAGTTGTGAACTTAATTCACAAAAAATAAATTAGGAGGATTTAAAATGGAAAAAATAGAAAAATTATTAGAAGAAATCGACGCTTTAACAGTTGTTGAATTAGCAGATTTAGTAAAAGCTATTGAAGAAAAATATGGAGTATCAGCAGTTGCAACAGCAGCTCCAGCAGCAGGAGCAGTTGCAGGAGCAGCAGCTGAAGAAAAAACATCATTTGATGTTGTATTAACAGAAGCAGGAGATCAAAAAATAAAAGTAATCAAAGTAGTTAGAGATGCTACAGGATTAGGATTAAAAGAAGCTAAAGACTTAGTTGATGGAGCACCTAAAACAAT
>CALXXK010000082.1 GCA_944392675.1 uncultured Clostridia bacterium | reverse complement strand
TTTGCTTCTTCTGATGTTGGTTCTACTATTGGATATGTTAAACTTAATGCAAATAGTTGATTTGGTCTTATTTTATCGTCTCCAATTACATCATATAAACATTTCTTTTTTATGTTGTAAAATCTGTTATTAAAAGATATTTTACAGTTTTCTGCTAGTTCTTTGTATTTTCTTGCTTTTATTATATGTCTTGTTTTTTTAGCTAAGTTGTGCATTATCATATTTGCATTATACCATAATGCATTTATTTCAACTGCTTTTCCATTTCTTGGCGTAACTGCTACTCCATCATATTTTGCATCCATCCAAGTATTTTGTGTATTTTCTGTTCCAGATACTATTAATCCATCTGAGTCAAGATAAATATTATTATCATCAACATCTATTCCTTCACAATAATTGTCTATTATTTGTTCTAATTTTTCATACAACATTTCTTTTACAAATTCATAATCTCCTGTATATTCTAAATATTTTTGAATTTCTTCGAATAATAGTAATGAAGCATCTACACTATTATATAATGGTCTATTGTCATATCCAGAATATCCATTTGGAACTAGTCCATATTTTATGTCTCTTGTCATTGTTAATATTACTTCTCTTGCTATTTCATATCTTTTTGGAATTAATAGTAATCCTTCAAATGCTATTAATGCATCTCTTCCCCAATCTAGGAACCAATGATAACCTGCAATTAAAGTATGTAGTCCAAAATGTGGTCTATATACTACAAAATTATCTGTTGCTATTAAATATGTTTTTATTAATTCATCTCTATCTTTTTCTTTTTTATTTTTCTTGATTTTTGTTTCATCTATTAATTCAGATTGTTTAATTACTTTTTGTATTCTATTTCTTTCTTTATTTATTAAATCTTGTACATCTATTTCTTCTATATTTTCTTCTAATGAACATACAAATGAAATATTTTTTTCTTGTTTTGCTTTTACGCTAATTTCATATACTCCTGGTACTGAATGGTTTTCTTCTGGATAAAATCCTCGTTTTTCTTCTTCTATATAGAACATATGCATAAATGTATCATTATAATGTTCTTTATATTCCCCATCAGATACATGCATATATACTGGTGTTTGAGAATTATTATCTATTACTAATCTTACTTTTGATTTTCTCACTGACTGTTGTATATTAAAATAGTGTTCTGTATTCATTTGGTGAAAATCTCTATAATTAATAATAGGTGCTAATGTAAGTTTTATATCTTTTTTTCCATTTTTTATTTTATAGTATACACCTACTGTGTTTTTTCCATAGTCCATGCAAATAGTTTTTTCTATTTCCACATCTTCTACTTTATACTTAAATGTAGGTAATTCTTCTTTTATAAATTCTTCTTGATATTTATATCCATGAGAAATATATTCTTTACATACATTAGTATATAAATCATATTTTTTTCCATCTCTTTCTATACTTTCATCTAGTTTGGATAATATTAAAAATCTTCTTGCTGGTGGCGTTAATGGTGCTACTAATAATCCATGATATTTTCTGGTATTTGCTCCTATTATTGTAGAAGAACTATATCCTCCCAAGCCATTTGTTATTATCCATTCTTTCTTTAGTCCTTCTTCTAAATTTAAATTTTCCTTTGTAAAGTTCATATTTTATACTGTATGTTTATAAAAAACATACTCTCCTTTCTTTATTTTTTATTAATTTATTTTCATCCATTCAGCTTTTAACTCTATAATTATCGTACTTAGTCCTTATTTTTTAGTGTTTAATTTACTTTCTTCTAATTTTTTTAACATTTCTTCTCTTAGTTGTTGAGGTGTTTTTCTTTTAGTTCTAGTTGTCTTTTTTGTTCCTTTTTTGTTTTCTCTTTTTTCCATTTTTATTCTTGCTTTTTCATCAGCTTCTCTAATTGCTTCTATTCTATCGCTATATTTACTACTGAATTTACTTTTTGAACGTGTCGCTCTTTTAGCTTTGTTTTTATTTTTTAGTTCTTTTTTCTCATTTTTCTTCATATCTTTCTTTATTTTGTTTATTCTTTTTTCTTCTCTTAATTTAGTGTTTAGCATTAAATATTGAGGATCATTTTGTTTATCTTGATATTTTAAATCATCACATATCAATTCTATTATTGATGATGCAACTAATCCTGGATCATGTCTTATATGGTCATCTTTTATCATTGATAAGTTTCTTTGTAAAAATTTAATTCCTTTTACTTTATCTATATCTTGTCCTACTAAATCTTGTCCTTCTAGATTATATTTTTTTATAAATTCTGGAATTATTTCACCTGTATCATAAATACAATAATCTACTATTCCTGTTCCACAGTGGTCAATTATTGCATTTAAATGATCTGATACTGTATAATCATCAGTTTGTCCTGGTTCTGTCATTATGTTACTAATATACACCTTGATTGCTGTACTTTCTTTTATTGCTTTTGCTATTCCATTTACTAATAAATTTGGTATTACATTTGTATACAAGCTTCCTGGTCCTATTATTATACAATCTGCATTTTTAATTGTTTCTATTACTCCTGGTGCTGGTCTACAATTTGATGGACTTAACATTATTCTATTTATTTTTGTTACTTTATCTGATACAACTTCAGGTATTCTTGATTTTTCTTCAACAATATAACCATTTGCAAGTTCTGCTACTATTTTCATTTCATCTAATGTTACAGGCATTACTTTTCCAATTATATTTAATACTTCGTTACTCTTCATTACTGAATCTTCAAAATTTCCATTTATTTCTTTCATAGCTGAAAAATATATATCAGAAAAGTTTAATCCACTTAATCTACCTTTTTCAAATTCGTAATTAAACAATTTTTCTATTTGATCTTTTTTAGTTGATAAAGAAACTATACTATCTTTAATATCATTTAATGGTAACATTTCTAGTTCTCTTCTAGAATTTGACATTTGTTCTCCATAATCTGATACGGTAACTATTGCTGTTAAATTATTTGTATAGTTTTTCATTCCTTCTAGTACTGTATTTAATCCTGTTCCTCCACCAATCACTACTATATTAGGACCTTTATCATATACCGTTTTGTTAAATATTAACGATTTTATATTAACATTATTCTTATTTTCCATTCTTTCATCTGTAGCTTCTATTAGAATTTCTAATGTTCTTTTATTTAAAAATATTAATCCTAAAACTATTGCAATAAAACCAACTACAAATATTCCTACTACTTGTCCTACCTCTTGAAAAGATATTTCTTTCATTACTAAAATTTTTGCTAATCCATAACATGCTAAAATTATTCCTATTAATATTAAAAACATCCATCTTTTCATTTTGCTACTTGATTTAAACCATTGCATAAAACCCTTCATTTTTTTATCCTTTCACTTTTTATATTTTATAATTACTAATCTTTTTCATGAAGTTATTTATAAATTAATCTTTCGTTTTTCAATTTTTCTGCTTTAAATTACTTGTTGTATATTTATTCTATAGCTTACATTTTTTCTTCTATCTCTTTTCTCCCATAATTTGGATTTCTAAAGAAAGTTCTTTTCCAAATTTTTCATATGTCACTTTTTTTACATGCTCTATTAATTTTAAAATATCTTCTGCAGTTGCATTTCCTTTGTTTATCACAAATCCTGCATGTTTTGTTGAAATTTCAGCATCTCCAATATTGTAACCTTTTAATCCTGCTTCATCTATTAATTTAGCAGTTATAAAATCATTTCCTCTTTTGAATGTACTTCCTGCACTTGGATATTCTATTGGTTGGTGTTCTTTTCTGTAATTTCTATATTGATTCATTTTTTCCAGTATTTCTTCTTTATTTCCTTTATATAATTCTAATATTACTGAAATCACAATATATTTGCTATTTTTTAATATTGAATTTCTATACTCAAATTTCATATCTTTATTTGTAAATTCTTCTATTTTTCCTGAATAATCCATACATTTAACAGTTTTTACTATATCTTTTATTTCTTTTCCATGTGCTCCTGCATTCATTATAACAGCTCCACCAATAGTTCCTGGTATTCCTGAAATTTCTTCAAATCCTGTTATTTCATGACTTAATAATATTTGTCCTAATTTAGCAATTTTAGTTCCTGACTTAACTTCTACAATATATTTATTGGATTTTTCAGGATTTCCTTTTTCTTCTGTTTTCTGTATATCATCTCCTAATTTTTTTGTTTTTTCAATAGGCTTTTCTTCTGATATTTTAACATCTTCTATTCGTATTAATAACGTTATTCCTTTTATTCCGCCATCTAAAACTAATAAATTACTTCCATTTCCAACAACGTGAACTTTTATATTATTTTCTTTAGCAAAATTTAATATTTCTTTTAATTCTTCTTCACTTTCTATTTTTACTAAACATTCTGCTGGTCCTCCAACTTTAAATGTTGTATATTTTTTCATAGGTTCATCAAATAAAATTTTCTCTCTATCTATGTTTAAGTTTGAATTTTCTATAAGTTCTTTTATACTCAAATTTTACACTTCCTATCTTTTTTATTGTACAACATATTTTATAACATTTTTATTTAAAAAGTTCCTGTTTACTATATCATCTTTTTAAGAAAAAAACAAGTAGTGTTTTATATAAGTCAGCATAAGACTACTAATAGATAATATGAAAAGCCACATCTGAAATAAATGTGACTTTACTTTTCTTCAGAAAATTATAAACACAATAACATATTATGATTTTTATAAAATATAATTTTATAAGGTGATTTATATGATATCAAAGCAAAACTTCTATGTTTTAAAGTTGAAAAAAAATTTTTTTCCGCTTACTTTTATTGGATTTACTTTATGTTTATTAATTTTTTCAAAAAGTAATTTACCAGCTGTGAAATCTGGATTATCACTTTGGGCAAATTCTGTAGTCCCATCATTATTTCCATTTTTTGTAGCCACAGAGCTTCTAATGCATACCAATATTGTATCTCAAATGGGTTTGGTATTAAATAATTATATGAGACCATTATTTAATGTCCGTGGAGAAGGTAGTTTTGCTTTTATTATGGGAATTATTAGTGGATATCCTGTAGGTGCTAAAATTGCCACTAATTTTAGAAAGAATAATATATGTACAAAAGAAGAATGTGAAAGACTACTTAGTTTTACAAATAATTCTGGTCCTTTATTTATAATAGGTACTGTTGGTATATTAATGTTTAAAAATACTACTATTGGAATTTTACTTTTTATAACTCATATTTTGGCTTGTATAAGTGTTGGTATTATTTTTAGATTTTGGAAAAAAAATAAACATTCTGAATTATATAATTCAAAAAATTTTAGCAAAATAAACTCAAAAAAAGAAGTTAATTTTTCTAACTTAGGAGAAGTTTTAGCTGAAAGTATTACAAGTAGTATATCTACAATTCTTCTAATTGGTGGATTTGTGGTTATCTTTTCAAGTATAATTTCAATTTTACAATCTAGTGGAATACTAAATTTTGCTACTATGAGTTTTTCTCCTATTGCAAACTTTCTTAATATTGATAGTACTTTTATTTCCAGTATCATAACTGGTATTTTAGAAATAACTAATGGAATAAATTCTATATCAAATATAGCTTGTAAAAAGCTTTCAATAAACATTATTATTACAGCTTTTCTACTTGGATTTGGTGGCATTTCTGTATTATTGCAGGTATGGAGCATAACTTCTAAAACTGATTTATCTATAAAACCTTATTTATATGGAAAAATCATTCAAGGGTTTTTAGCTGGATTTTATACTTATATATTTATTAATATTTTTCCTTTTTTTAATTTTGATTTGTAATTTTGATTTTTCTTTTTATTTTAACTTGTATACTTTGCATTTTTTTACATTTCATTAATATATTTATTTAAGGAGGTTTTATGATTATGGATAAAGATTTTAATGGATTTCCACCCTATATGGATTTTGGTATGCAATCTCAAAATGGAATGGATATGAATGAATTGTATAAAGATCCTATGTTTAATCCTATAATGCAATATGAACAAGCTTATAGCTATTATCGTTATTTATGTATGCAAATGGATTATAAAATCAAGTGTAAAGAATATGAAAAAATGTGTGGGCACTCTCCAGATAGAAACCAAAGAGAGATCAAATAGGGACGATTCTTAATAAGCATTTTTGCATAATTGGAGGACGCTCTTTTGCAATGGCATGATGCAATAATTTTTTAGTTTTGATGGAAATTAATTGAATTAGAAACTTTTAATAAATTTTATGGAAAGAGTTCAAACATCCTTGTTTGGAAGGGTGCCATAAAATTTATTTATAGTTTCTTTGAA
>CALXXK010000081.1 GCA_944392675.1 uncultured Clostridia bacterium | reverse complement strand
TTGTCTAATATTTCATTAAATATACCTTGATATTTAAATTCTACTTTTCTTGTTCCTCCTGGCATTATTTCTAATATGTTAGCTTCTAGTATTCCATCTCCAAATATTACTTTTGTTCCTACATGTAATTTATTTCCTGGTCTTACTATTGCTTCCCAAATATCATTTTCGATATTGTTTAATAATAGAAATTCTACATTTGCTCCAGTTTCTTTTTTTCCATAGAGTCTTGCTGGTATTACTTTTGTGTTATTTCTTACTAATACATCTCCTGGTTTTAGATATTCTATTATATCTTTGAATTTTTTATGTTCTATTGTTTGTTCTTTTCTATTTAATATCATCAATCTTGATTCGTCTCTTTTTTTGATTGGCGTTTGTGCTATTAATTCTTCTGGTAGTTCATAATTAAATTCTGATAATTTCATTCTATTGCTCCCTTTCAGCTTTTTTATTATTTTTATATTTTTTATTTAATAGTATTTATTTTCTATTTATTGGCAAATTTAATATATAAGATTAATTAATATTATTTTTTATTTATATTTATTTAATAATTATTTTCTATTTCTTCGTTATTAAAAATTAGTTTTACATTTTTACACATTTGTTCAAATATTTGATTTATTTCTTCTATTAAATTTTCTGGTTCTTTAAATTCTTCTATTTTATATGAAGTTTCAAAATTGCTTTCTTTTGCTGGTTTTAGTTCATACACTTCATTTGGTAATCCTATTTTCCCTGTTTCTGTATTTATATTTTTATTCATATAATCTTTATACCATATCTTTTGTCCTACTAATCGTTGATTTTCATATCCATATTTTTCATAATCATGTAAATCTGGAACTTCATATCCATATTCCTTTGAAGTTCTTTCTAATGAATGCAAAAATTCATGAAGAAAAACTTCTTCTGGAAATGTATTAATTCTAGGATTATACTTATATATATAGCTTCTCGAATCATTAGGCAGTCTTATGTTTGAAAATCCTACTCCATAATAATCCATTGAACCTAATCCAATCCAATCATTTATTTCTATATCCTCTTTGTGTTCTTCATTTCCAAGTCTCAATACAATAAAAATATGGTCGTAATTACTATTTTTCAAATAGTCTTTAATCTGATTTTCTACATCTTCTGGGCTTGCATAATATCCATATTGTTTATCATATGATAATTTTGTTAATGGTGTTTCTATTTCGTATATATCATATTTAGCTGTCATTTTTCCTTCAGACAACTCTGGAACAGAATTTTTAAATCTTTCCATTGTATCTCTTATGTCTGTTATGTCTGTTGGAGTAACATCCAATTTTATGTTCTGTTCATTTATTACTACATCAGTTTGTTTTAATATAAAACATGCAAAATTCCATTCTGTACTTTGCTCTGAAACACCTTGTTCTATTGTAAAATCAGAAAACCAGGCTTCTCCTTTTACTTGCCCCAAATATCCGCCTAATCTAAACCCTATATCTACTGTATCTCTATCTTTTGAATTAAATATTAATTCTATTTTTTGCCAATCTTGTGTTCCACTTATTGCTACTGACCTTTCTGTTGAGTCTTGTATTGATATTTGAGCTCCTATCCCTGATATCTGTTCTTTACTTTCTACATTATTTGTTTTTACCATACATGTTACTTTATATGGTTTGTTTTTTTCTACTTTTATAGTTTTGAAAAACATTGCATCATTGTAATCTGGTGATGTTATTTTATAACTTCTTTTGTTTGAATATTTTTCTTTGTTGTCTCTACTAAATTCGGATGTATATAAATTAGATTCACTTCTTATAAAATCATTGAAATTATTTTTTTGATAAAATTGATATGCAAAATATAAACATATTAGTAATATTATTGTTGTTATAATATTTACTATTGTTTTTATTATTTTTTTCTTGCCTTTTTCTTTTGGTTTTTGTTTTTGCTTTCTCATTTATTGTGTTCCTTTCAAAGTTATTTAACTGGTTGGAAAGAATTGATTTTATAAATGTTTATTTTCCATCTTATATATTATACATTATTTTTGCTTTTATATCAATAAAAAAATTAATGTATTGAAAAATTAATGTTACAATTCACAGTCTAAAATTAAAATCTAAAAGGTTGATATATTAATATTTCATAAATTTTTTGGCTCAATACGAAATATAAGAATTTCTAAAATGCTTTTATGGCACCCTTTCACTTAGTCCTCGCTAACGCTCGACGCGAACATTTTCCATAAAAACATTTAAGAAATTCTAATATTCCTCCAATCACACAAAAAATTTAATCAATATTAATATATCAACCTTTTATTAAATATTATCAGCTGTGAATTATAACAAATTACAAATAGTACTAGACTTACCTGTAACTAATTTTAACCAAATATTCCTCTTTTTTTAATAGGTGGTTGTTCATTCATTGTTTTTGCAAGTTGAACTAGTAATTCCCTTTGTTCTTTGCTTAATCTTTTTGGTGTTTGAACAATTACCGTAAATATAAAATCTCCTGTAGAGTTAGAATTTATTGATTTAAATCCTTTATTTCTTATTGTAAATTTAGTTCCTGTTTGAGTTCCTTCTGAAATTTTATATTTTTCTTTTGTACCATCTACCATTGGTACTTCTATTTCTCCACCTAATGTAGCTTGAGTTATTGATATTGGAATATCACATAATACATTATTACCTTTTCTTGTAAAAATACTATGTTTTTTTATTCTTACTGTTATATATAAATCTCCTTTAGGACCTCCTTTTTCTCCTGGTTCTCCTTCTCCTCTTAATACAACAGTTTGTTCATTGTCAATTCCTGCTGGAATTTTTATTTTTATTCTTGGCTGTTTTCTTACTTTTCCTCTACCACTACATTCTGGACATGGTTCTTTTATTATCTCTCCTGTTCCATGACATGCACTACAAGTTCTTGTTGTTTGCATTTGACCTAGTATTGTATTTTGTACTTGCTTTACCTGCCCTGTACCATTACAAACTGTACATTTTGTAACAGAAGTACCTGGTTTTGCTCCTGTTCCATGACAAGTACTGCATTCTTCATTTCTTGTTATAGCAATTTCTTTTTCTACACCTGAAAAAGATTGTTCAAAAGTGATATCTATAGTAGCATTTAAATCAGCACCTTTTCTTGGTCCATTTTGTCTTCTTGAAGAACTACGCCCTCCAAAACCTCCACCAAAAAATGATGAAAATATGTCTCCTAAATCTCCAAAATCATCAAATCCATTAAATCCTGAACTAGTATATGAATAATATCCTCCCTGTCCAAAAGGTCCTTGACCTCCAGATCCTCCAAAACCTTGAGGGCCATCAGGTCCAAATTGATCATACATTCTTCTCTTTTGAGGGTCTGATAATGTTTCATATGCTTCATTTACTTCTTTGAATTTTGCTTCTGCTTCTTTTTTATTGTCCGGGTTTGCATCTGGATGATATTTTTTGGCAAGTTTACGATATGCTTTTTTTAATTCTTCGTCTGTTGCGTTTTTATTAACACCTAGAACTTCGTAATAATCTCTTTTTGCCATTATTTTTCCTCCTTAGAGAATAGGGATTTAAGGGACGGGGCTTTAAATCCCTATTAATCCTTTACATTTATATTTTTAATTTTTCTTAATAAAGATAGGGATTTTAAGCCCCGTCCCCAAAATCCCTATTTATCATCTTCTACTTTATAATCCGCATCATACACATTTCCGTTTTCATCTGTTTTTGGTCCTTCTCCTTCTGTATTTGATGTTGCATTTGGATCTGTGTTTGCTCCTTGTGCTCCATTTGGATTTGCTGCTTTGTATAGTTGTTCTGACATATCATAAAATACTTTTGTTAATTTTTCTGTTGCTTCTTTGATTTTTTCTGTGTCGTTTGTTTCTAATGCTTTTTTAGTATTGTCTATTTCTGTTTCTACTTTTGCTTTTTCTTCTCCACTTATTTTGTCTCCTAAGTCTTTTAATGTTTTTTCACTGTTATATACTAAACTTTCTGCATTGTTTTTAACTTCAATTTCTTCTTTTTTCTTTTTGTCTTCTTCAGCATGTGCTTCTGCATCTTTTACAGCTTTGTCAATATCTTCATCTGTTAAATTTGTTGATGCTGTAATTGATACATTTTGCTCATTTCCTGTTGCCATATCTTTTGCTGATACATGTACTATACCATTTGCATCAATATCAAATGTTACTTCTATTTGTGGTACTCCTCTTGGTGCTGCTGGAATTCCTGTTAATTGGAATCTTCCAAGTGTTTTATTATATGCTGCCATTTCTCTTTCACCTTGTAATACGTGAACTTCTACTGATGTTTGACCATCTGCTGCAGTTGAGAATATTTGTGATTTTTTAGTTGGTATTGTTGTATTTCTTTCTATTAATTTTGTGAATACTCCACCATAAGTTTCTATACCTAATGATAATGGTGTTACGTCTAATAATACTAAATCTTTAACATCTCCTGAAAGTACTCCTCCTTGGATTGCTGCTCCTATTGCAACACATTCATCTGGGTTTATTCCTTTATCAGGTTCTTTTCCTGTTATTCTTTTTACAACTTCTTGTACTGCTGGTACTCTTGTAGAACCACCAACTAATAATACTTTATGAATATCATTTGATGTTAATCCTGCATCTTTTAATGCTTGGTTAACTGGTCCTGCTGTAGCTTCTACTAAATCATGAATTAATTCTTCAAATTTAGCTCTTGTTAATGTTATATCTAAGTGTTTTGGTCCTGAGCTATCAGCTGTAATAAATGGTAGGTTGATTTGTGTTTGTTGTACTCCTGATAATTCTATTTTTGCTTTTTCTGCTGCTTCTTTTAATCTTTGCATTGCCATTTTATCATTACTTAAATCGATACCATCTGATTTTTTGAATTCACTTACTAAATATTTTATAATAGCTTCATCAAAGTCATCTCCTCCTAGATGTGTATTACCATTTGTTGATAAAACTTCAAATACACCATCACCAATATCTAGTATTGATACGTCAAATGTTCCTCCACCTAAGTCATATATCATTATTTTTTGATCTTGTTCTTTATCCATTCCATAAGCAAGCGCTGCTGCTGTTGGTTCGTTTATAATTCTTAGAACTTCTAGTCCTGCTATTTTTCCAGCATCTTTTGTTGCTTGTCTTTGGCTATCACTAAAATATGCTGGTACTGTGATAACTGCTTGAGTTACTTTTTGTCCTAAATAATTTTCTGCATCAGCTTTTAATTTTTGTAATATCATTGCTGATATTTCTTGTGGTGTGAATTTGTCACCTTCTATATCTACTTTTTCATTTGTTCCCATTTTTCTTTTTATTGAAATAACTGTGTTGTCTGGATTTGTAACAGCTTGACGTTTTGCTATTTGTCCTACTAGCCTTTCTCCATTTTTTGAAAAAGCTACTACTGATGGAGTTGTTCTATTTCCTTCTGCATTTGGTATTACTACTGGCTCTCCACCTTCCATAACTGCTACACATGAGTTTGTTGTTCCTAAATCAATTCCTATAATTTTTCCCATTATTATTCATCCTTTCTTTACTGTTTTTTTGGATGGGTCAAAAACAGTTTTTATTTTATTTTTGCTTCTCCCCCATCACTGAAGCTATTTTTATAAAATTAATAACTAAATTTATTTTATAGTAATCCTATTGCTAAATATCCACCTAATAACAAAATTGCAACACGTTTTATGACTATATCTATTATCAAAGCTATTATTACAAAAGGTACTCTTTCCATAAGATAACGATTATTTAATTTGTCAACAATAAATATTACTATCAAACCTATTACGAAAAATGCTCCAAATGTTAATAACATCACTAATAATGACACATACCCCAATAATAGCATTCCTATGAATAATACTACTTCCATTCCAACTGCATAAATTAATACATTTTTTAAAAATCCTATATTTTTATCCATAGCTGAATATATAATGCAAAATATTACTATATCTAATAATATCTCTATTATTTTTATCATTTTATACCCCTTTTAGTTTGCTACTACAACCATTGAGTGTCTAATTACTTTATTTCCTATTTTATATCCTTTTCTGTATTCTTGAACAATTTCTTTTTCACCTTTTTCATCATCTTGAACGCTACTTACAGCTTCATGTACACTTGGATCAAAAGTTTCTCCTATTGCTTTTATTTCTTCTACTCCTTTTGATTTTAATACATCTTTAAATTGTTTTAATACTAATTCTATTCCTTGTTTATAACTTTCATCTTTTGTTTCTACTTTTGCTGCATTTTCTAAGTTATCTACTACTGGCAATATTACTTCTATTACATCAGAAAGTATAGAATTGTATAATCCTTCTCTTTCTTTTGCACTTCTTTTTTTGAAGTT
>CALXXK010000080.1 GCA_944392675.1 uncultured Clostridia bacterium | reverse complement strand
TGGTGACCCGTACGGGAATCGAACCCATGTCTCCGCCGTGAAAGGGCGGTGTCTTAACCGCTTGACCAACGGGCCTTATATATAAAGAACTAAATAATTCTTTTGCAAATTATTTAGTTCTTTTGGTGAGCTATCCGCGACTCGAACGCGGGACAACTTGATTAAAAGTCAAGTGCTCTACCACCTGAGCTAATAGCCCAACTCACTTTGCATTTCACAATGCTTTTATATCTTACAATATTTTTTTTAAAATGTCAATACTTTTCTTAAAAATTGTAAAAAATTTTTGTTTTTTTTGTGAAAATTTGTTAAAATTCACATCATATCATGTAATATGATGTGAATTTTAACAAAAATATTATGCATTTATCTTTTCTAAAACTTCTTCAACATCTATTCCATGAACTTCACAAGCTTCTTCTAAAGTTTCCATTTGTGAAGCAGGACATCCTATACAATGCATTCCTATTTCTAATAATATCTCTGCTTTTTCTGGTGTTTTTTCTAAAATTTCACCAATTCTTGTATCTTTATTATATGCCATAATTATTCCCTCCTACTTTTATAAAAATTTATATTATTTTTTAATTTTATCACATTTTTTAGAAAAAGTATAGACAAATTGAAAAAAATGTTATATATTATGGAAACGTAAGGTGGTGATTATACATAAAACTAATTGATTTATTCTTTATATCATTTATTATTAATCTTTTATTAACTTTATATTCATTATATACTTATTTTGATATGATTTTTTTTCATAATTTACAAGGTTCAAAATTAAAAATCAAAAAAAATTCATTTAAATAAAGGAGGTTTATTATTTTAAAATTTTTAAGACGTTTTTTGTTTATTACTATATTATATATAGTTTCCAGTTTTCTTATTTTTAAACTTTTTTATCCTATTTTTATTGCTGATGAAGTTATAATTACTTACGGTATTAATCCTTTTGATATTTGTTCAAAAAATCCAGATTTGTGGAAATATATAAAAATAACATATATTATAACATTTAT
Organism: uncultured Clostridia bacterium; assembly: GCA_944392675.1. Taxonomy (GTDB): domain Bacteria; phylum Bacillota; class Clostridia; order TANB77; family CAG-508; genus CAG-269. The sequence goes on along the minus strand of CALXXK010000080.1, from coordinate 5,480 downwards.
AATTTCTAATATTATAGTAAATAATTTTTTATATTCAAAAATTTCTAAATTATTTAATTCTACATCATCAAAAAGTAAAAAAGATAAAAAAATTAATTCAATAAAATATGATAAATCTAAATTATCTTTATTAATTGGATATGACTTTAAAAATAATAAAAATATATTAATACCAGAATCAGGATTATATCAAAATTTTTTAATTACAGGTACAATAGGTTCACGGAAAAACATCTAGTGTGATGTATCCTTTTACTAGACAATTTTTTGAATATAATTTTAATAATAAAGAAAATAAAATAGGAATGCTAATTCTTGATGTTAAGGGGAATTTCTATAAACAAGTTAAAATATATGCACAAAAATTTAATCTTTTAGATGATTTAATTGTGATAGAATTAAATTCTAATACATATTATAACCCTTTACACAAACCTCATCTAAAACCTCAAATTTTAGCTAATCGTTTAAAAACTATTCTTACTTTGTTTTCAGAAAATAATACAGAATCTTTCTGGTTAGATAAAGCAGAACAAATATTAGCAGAATGTATAAAACTTTGTAGATTATATAATGATGGTTATGTTACATTTTTAGAATTACATAAATTAATCACAATGCCAAAATATTATAAAGAAAAAATTAAAACTTTAAGAGATATGTTTATATCTTCAAGATTTTCTAAAAATCAAATTTATGAATTAAATTCTAGTTTAGATTTTTTTCAAAAAGAATTTGAAAATTTAGATTCCAGAACAAAAGGAATTTTAGTTTCTGAAATAACAAGAATTACTAATACCTTTATATCAGATTATGATGTAGTTTCTACCTTTTGCTCCCCTAAAGAAAAACTGAATTTTAATGGTTTTGAAAATGTTATAAAAGATGGTAAAATAGTTGTTCTTAATATGAATATTTCTGAATATAATTCTCTTTCTAAAATTATAGCAGCATATATGAAATTAGATTTTCAGACCGAAGTAATTTCTAATCTTTCCAAAGGTTTTATTAATCCTTCAGTTTTCATATGTGATGAATATGATAAATATGCAACAAAGACTGATGGAGATTTCTTTTCTTTGAGTAGAGAAGCCAAATGTATTAATATAGTAAGTACTCAAAGTTATTCTTCTATAAAATCAACTATAAAAGATGATGCATCTGTAAAAGTTATTATTCAAAATTTAATTAATAAAATTTGGTTTAGAACAGATGATATTTTTACTATCGAAGAAGCTCAAAAACAATTAGGGAAAGAAGATAAAGAAAAATTTTCTAAAACAATCTCTGAAAGCGCTAGGGAAACAAACTTTAGTTATATAACAAATACATTAAATTCTCAAAATTCTAGTATATCTGAAACCTTTAGTTCTTATACTCAAAATGATTATATATATGAAAGTAATTTTTTTACTCAACAATTAGAAACTTTCACCGCTCTTACTTTTTTATCTGATGGAAAAAAAATTTTTCCACCATTAAAATTAAAAATGTTTCCATATTTTGAAAAGAAAGGATGATTCAATGAAATATTTTTTTAATAAAAAATTTACATTTTTTGTTTTATTTACAATTTTATTTTTACTTATTTTTATAATTTCTTTTTCTATTAATTCTTTTGCATTAGGTGATCCTAAAATAGTTAGTAAAATAAATGATGCATTTGAAGATATAGAAAGTTGGATTTTAAAAATAGCAACTCCTGCTGCCGCTGTTGCAGTTGGTACTGGTGTTTTTATGAAAAAATTTAGCTTTGGTGATGAAGAAAAAATAAGAACAGGAAAAAAACTTATAAAAGGGTCTTTATTTTCTTATGCATTTATTTTAGCAATAGATTTGATATTATCTGCTATTAAATCATTAATTTCTTAAAGGAGGTTTTTTTGGAGCAAACAAATAATATAACTCAAACAATAATTGATACAATAAATACAATTTTTGAAAGTTTATTTAGTTCTATTGATAATAATTTATATTCTGTATTAGATGATATAACATTTATAAGTTCTGATATTTTATATGATAAAAATTTTGAAAATATTTTTGGTACTAATACTACTAATGGAATTCTATTAATTGCAAATTCTTTATTGCTTGCCTATATTTTATATTATGCAATAAAATATTTGCTTTCACATTTAACTTATGTCCGGAATAGAGAATCCATCTAGTTTTATTATAAAATTAATAATATTTGGAATATTTATGAATTTTTCATTTTTTCTAATGGATTTATTATTAGATTTAAATTCTAATATCTCCTTAGCAATTAGAAGTTTAGGAGAAAGTTTATTTAATAAAAATATTTCTTTTTCTGAATTAATTAATACTATAAATACAAATATGTCTATATCTTCTTCATCGATTAATATATTTACTATTGACGGCTTAATAAAAGGAACTTTGACATTATCACTTCTAAGTCTTGTATTATCTTATTCTTTTAGATATATTATGATAAAAGTTTTTATTCTAATATCTCCATTTGCTATTTTTTCTTTATGTTTAAATAATACATCTTGGTTTTTTAAGGCTTGGTTCCGTAATATTTTTTCTTTACTTTTTATACAAAATATAGTATCAATTGTTTTACTTATATTATTTTCTATGGATTTCTCTTCTGATAATTTATTTACTAAATTTATCTATATTGGTGGAATTTATGTTTTAATAAGAGCAAATTCATTTGTTAGAGAATTTATAGGTGGAGTTTCCACAAATATTTCACAAAGTGTTAATAACTTTTCAAAACTCAAACTTTAAAATGTTTGATAAATAATTTCAAATTATTTATCAAAATATTATATATCATAAATGCAAAACCTAATTTTCTTATAAAATAAAAAGAAAGGAGAATTTTAATAGATTACTGTTTAATAAATTTTATAAAAAATTTAAGAATAGTAACATTTAATAAAAATTATGAAATTTATTTTTCCACAAAATTACAATTTTAAAAATAAACTTTTTGGAGTATTAGATTATAATACTGTAATTGCTAATATTATCTGGATTTTAATTATTCTAATATCTATAAATATATTTTTTCAAGATTTAAATATTAAAATTTTTTTATTTATTATCTTTTGTTTTCCATTTTTACTTTTAAGTGTTTTTGGTTTTAATGGCGAAAATATTTTGTATGTTTTTTCTTATATTTTTAGATTTTTTATTAAACAAAAGATTTATTTTTATAATAAAATTTCTTGAATTTTTTGTCTAAAAAGAGTATAATTTGATTTACAATATACTTAAAATTGGTTAAATTACATTTAAATAATCTGTAAATTTTCCAACTAAGTTTATACCTTGAGGAAGGAATGATATAAAAAATGAAGTTAGAACAAAATGAAAAATCACTTTTATTTTCTGAAACAATGATTCCAGATATCTTTTTTTCTGAATATTTGTCACAAATGCCTGGTGATTATTTAAAAATATATTTTTATTTAGTATTTCTTTGTAAATATTGTAAAGATATTAAATTAAATGATTTATCTAAAAAATTAAATATTCCATTAAAATCTATAAATGACGGATTAAAATATTTAGAAGAAAATGGTTTGATTTTAAAAAAATCTACAGGATATATGATTGTTGATTTACAAGAAAAAACTCTTCATAATTTATATACTCCAAATTTAACAATGACTAAAGAAAAAGTAGAACAAACTTCTAAAAATAAATCTAGATCAAAAGCAATTGAACATATTAATAATATGTATTTTCAAGGAATCATGGGGCCTTCTTGGTATAATGATATTGATTTATGGTTTAAAAAATATAATTTTGATGAACAAGTTATGATAGCTTTGTTTGACTATTGTTATAATCGTAGTGCAATGCATAGAAATTATGTTCAAACAGTTGCAGAAGCTTGGGCATCTAATAAAATTAAGACTTGGAATGATCTTGATAATTATTATGCAGAACAAGAAAATTTAAATAAATATAAGAAAATTATTGCTAAAAAATTAGGAAAGCATAATGGTTTAACTCAATATGAAGAAGCCTATATAGAAAATTGGGTTTTAAATTTTGGATATGATATGAATATCATAGAAATTGCATTAAAAAGAACCACGATGAAACAAAATCCAACTTTTGAATATATAAATAATATTATAACAGATTGGCACGAAAGAAATCTTAAAACTGTATCTGAAGTAAATGCTTTTATAGAGCAAAGAAAAAAGCAAAATAAAAATGTGAAAGAACTAAAGTCTTCAGTTAGTAAAGCTAATTACGAACAGAGACAATATGAAAATTTGGAATTTTTATATGCTAATAATATTAGTAAGGAGGAATAAATGCCTAAAGAAATTTTGGAAGACCTATTAAAAGAATATGAACAAAAAAAAATAAGAGCAGAATTAGATTTAGAAAAAAGAAAAGAAAAATTATATAATGACATTCCTGAATTAGGAAATATTGAAAGTGAATTAAATAATTTAGCAATATCTACAGCAAAAAATATTTTATTAAAAAATAAAAATTCTATTGAAAATTTTAAAAATAAAATAAAAGAATTAAATACTAAAAAATTAGAAATTTTGAAAAAAAATAATATTGATATTGATTATTTAAAACCTAATTATGAATGTAAATTATGTAATGATACTGGGTATATTACTAAAAATAATTATAAATCTGAAATGTGTAGTTGCTTAAAACAAAAATTATTAAATATAGCATTTAATAATTCTAATATGTCAAATTTAGATAAAGAAAATTTTGCAACATTTAATGAAAATATTTTTTCAAATGAAATTAATATTGAAAAATATAAATATAATATTTCTCCAAGACAAAATATTAAAAATATTAAAAATAAATGTATTAAGTTTATTGAAAATTTTGACAATCCAGAAACAAAAAATTTGCTATTTACAGGAAATACTGGTTTACGGTAAAAGCTTTATGTCTAATTGTATAGCTAATGAATTGTTAAAAAAAGGAAAGACTGTTCTTTATCAGACAGCTCCTGTATTGCTTGAAAGCGTAATAGATTATAAGATGAATAAATCTAAGAATGGTACAAATAATTTTTATAAATCTGTATTAGAAACGGACTTATTAATAATTGATGATCTAGGAACTGAATCTTTAAATAGTATGAAATTAAGTGAACTTTTTACTATAATTAATACAAGAATTTTAAATTTAAATAATAAAATTACTAAAACAATAATATCAACAAATTTAAATATTAATCAAATTTTTAGTAATTATGAAGAAAGAATTGGATCTAGAATTGCTGGTTATTATGATATTTATTTTTTCTTTGGTGATGATTTAAGATTCAAAAAAAATCAATCTTAAAAAATTAAGATTGATTTTTTTAATTTATTTATTTTTATTTATTTATTTATTTATTTTTTTATTTTTTTATTTTTTTATTTATTTTTTTATTTATTTTTTTTTTTTTTTTTTTTTTTTTTTTTTTTTTTTTTTTTTTTTTTTTTTTTTTTTTTTTTTTT
>CALXXK010000079.1 GCA_944392675.1 uncultured Clostridia bacterium | reverse complement strand
GAATATTTTATATAGTTATAAATAGGGATTTTAACCCCCGTCCCCAAAATCCCTACAGCCCAGCCCCCATTTTCCCTATTCCTAAAACTACTATTTGCCTTTGACATAGAGAGGAGTTTTATAAGTGAAAAATGCGATTGATAGATTAATAAATAAAATTAAGGAAACAGATAATCCAACGGTTATAGGAATTGATCCTAAATATGATATGCTACCAGAGTGTATAAAAAATAAATATGGAAAAACATTAGAGGATATATCAAAAGCTATATTAGAATTTAATAAAGAGCTAATTGATAGTACATATGATATAATACCTGCTGTAAAGGTAAATATAGCTTTTTATGAGATGTATGGAATAGAAGGAATGAAAGTATTTGAGGAAACTTGTAAATATGCAAAAGAAAAAGGCATGATTGTTATTGCAGATATAAAAAGAGGAGATATTGGTTCAACAGCTCAGAGCTATTCTAATGCATTTTTAGGTAAGACAAAAATAGGTGAAAAAGAAGAAAGTATTTTTGATGTGGATTTTGTAACTGTAAATCCATATATGGGAACTGATTGTGTTAAACCTTTTATAGATGATTGTAAAAAATATGATAAAGGAATATTCGTTCTAGTAAAAACTTCAAATCCTTCATCTGGAGAATTGCAAGATAAAAAGATAGAAGGAGGAGAAAAAATCTATATTGAGGTTGCAAAATTAGTAGAACAATGGGGAGAAGACTTGATAGGAGAAAGTGGATATAGTAGTGTATCAGCAGTTGTAGGAGCAACTTATCCAAATCAATTAAAAGAAATAAGAGAAATTGCACCACATACGTATTTCTTAATTCCTGGATATGGAGCACAGGGAGGAAAAGCAGAGGATATAGCCTTAGGGTTTGATAAAAATGGATTAGGTGGAATTGTTAATGCTTCAAGAAGTTTAATGTATGCATATAAATCAGAAAAATGGAAAGACAAATTTGAAGAAAAAGATTATGGTAAAGCTACAAGAGCAGAAGCTATAAGAATGAAAGAAGAATTAAATAAAGAAGGATTAGTTTAAATATTGAGTCAATAGTAATAATTTATCTATAATAAAACTTTATAATAAAGTTTTTGAATATGGAATTATTTAATAATAGTATTAAAATTAAATATGTAATTAATAAATGATTATAGAATAAAAAGAGGAGGATTAAAATGCCAAAGCAAATATTTGCAAAACTAGTAAATAAAGAACAATTGACAAAAGACATATATAAATTTAGTGTAGAAGCGGGAGAAATTGTTAAATTATCAAAACCAGGAAACTTCATTGAAATAAGAGTGACAGATCAAGTAGAACCTTTTTTAAGAAGACCTATAAGTATATATAATTTAAATGAAGAAGAAGGAATATTAGAATTTATCTTTCAAGTAAAAGGTAAAGGAACGAAGATACTTTCTAAAAAAGAAATAGGAGATAAAATAGATATAATAGGACCTTTAGGTTTTGGAACATTTAAATTTGATGGAAACAAAAAAATAGCAATAATAGGAGGGGGAATAGGAGTATTTCCATTACAAGAATTAGCAAAACAAGCAAAGAAATCTAATATAGAAGTAGATACTTACCTAGGATTTAGAAATAAAGAATATGTTGTATTAGAAAAAGAATTTAAAGAGGTATCAGATAAATTAATTATAACAACTGATGATGGAAGTTATGGAGAAAAAGGTTTTGCAATAAACTTTTTAGAAGATGAGTTAAAGAACAATAATTATGATTGCATATATGCATGTGGACCACTTCCTATGCTTAGAGCAGTACAAAAAATGTCAGTAGATAAAAAAATAGAATGTCAAATATCATTAGAAGAAAAAATGGCATGTGGACTTGGAGTTTGCTTAGGTTGTGCAGTAAAAACATCAAGAAGTACTAAAGAAGCACCAGAATATTGGCATGTATGCAAAGGTGGTCCAGTATTTAATGCAAGAGATGTAGAAATTTGATGAATTAAAGAGGACAGGCTATTTTTATACAATGTCAAAAAAGTAAAACAATTTCAGAAAGAAGGAATAGAAGTGCCAGGATTTACAATACATATAGCAGTGGCTAACGAATATATTAAAAAACATAATAAAGAAATACACAAGAATGAGGACTTCATAAAAGGTTCAATAGCTCCAGACATGAATGAAGATATGACTAAAATATGTGAAAATAAAAGTTTATCACATTATGGAAAATGGGGAAATGGAAATTCATATACAAATTTTAATTTATTTTTACAAGATAGTAAGGTGGATTTAAATCAAGATTACTGGAAAGGATATTTTTTACATTTGTTAACAGATTACTATTTTTATAATGTTTATTTTAAAGCAGAACATGAAGAAATAATAAAGAATAAGGATTCTTTCTATCATGATTATGATTGTTTGAATAGATTATTAATAAATAAATATAAAGTAGAACCTAGGAAAAATGTTCAAAAATATATGAATTTTTTAGATGAAGAACCCAAGTATTTGAATGAAAATAAAATAGTAGAATTTATTGAAAAAATAACTGATATAAATTTAGATGATAGAACCAAAATAATAGACAAATTAAATTGCATATAATTGTTAAAAAATATTTTAAAATTGGAAGATAAATCTTTTTAATAAAAAAAGAATGGAGGTTATATTTAAATGAATACAAAAATAAACTTAGCAGGAATAGAAATGAAAAATCCAGTAACAGTAGCTTCAGGTACATTTGGTTATGGACGAGAATTTAGTCAATTTTTCGATTTAAGCAAATTAGGTGGGATTATAACAAAGGGAACATCATTAAAACCTAAAAGCGGAAATAAGCCACCAAGAGTATGTGAAACATCAAGTGGCATGCTAAATAGTATAGGATTACAAAATCCTGGAGTTGAATATTTTGCTCAAAATGATTTACCTTTTTTAAAGAAATTTGACACAGCTATTATCGTCAATGCTTGCGGAAGTTCTGTAGATGAATATGTAGAACTATGTAAAATTTTAAATACACTAGATATTGATGGAGTAGAGTTAAATTTATCTTGTCCAAATGTAAAAGAAGGATGTATGGCTTTTGGAAATACATACGAAGGGGTCAAAGAAGTCACTAGTCAAGTAAGAAAAGTTTTGGATAAGCCATTAATAGTAAAACTTACACCAAATGTAACGGATATAGTATCAATAGCAAAAGCTGTAGAAGACGCAGGAGCTGATGGAGTATCATTAATAAATACTCTTTTAGGAATGAAAATTGATATAGATAAAAGAAAACCTGCACTTGCAAATAAGACAGGTGGACTTTCAGGCCCAGCTATAAAACCAGTTGCAGTTAGAATGGTTTATCAAGTAGCAAAAGCTGTTAATGTTCCTATTTTAGGTATGGGAGGAATAGTAAATGGCGAAGATGCAATAGAATTTATGTTAGCAGGAGCAACAGCAGTATCAATAGGAGCTGGAAATTTTATAGATCCATACACAAGCATAAAAACTATAGAAGGCATTGAAGAATACATGAAAAAATATAATGTAAATGACATAAATGAAATTATAGGGGACGTTCCTTAAATCCCTAAAATTAGGGAACATAGGGACGGACCTTGGAGAGATTTTACCATTTTGGGGACGCGTCCAAAAAGGGAATTTTTATAGAGATTTGACATTTAGCTTTCAAATCCTTTTACACTAATTAAACAAAGGTATTATATATAAATTTTAGTAATTACTCGGTTAACATTACAGAATAAACAAATTCTAAAATTATCAAGTAGGCACCTCTCAAAGCAAGTTTGAGATTCTCCTACTTGATAATTAAAGAATTTATAATATTCTTACATTCACATTCGTAATTAATAAAATTTATATATAATACCTTTGTTTTTTATGCTAAGAATTCTTATAAAAATTTAAAATATTAAGTATTATAAATTGAAAATTCCCTTTTTGGACGCGTCCCCAAAATAGTAAATTTTAAGGAGGTCCGTCCCTTTTATCCCTAATTTTAGGGATTTAAGGAACGTCCCCTCTGTTTTTCTACAAATTTCTACGAAAATAGTTGTATAAAAAAACATGATTTGATATAATCAGAATATCATTATAATATATTAATATAAGGAAAAGTCTATTTTATAATTGATAATATAATAGTATTAAAAGTAATAATAATTAACTATAATTATTAATTATGTTTCTTATTTTGAGAAAGGAATGAAGATATTATGGAACAGGATTTTGATGCAAACAAATGTAAATGTGGAAATTGTAAAAAAGATAAATTTTTAGAAGATTTATTTAATACATATTTGCCAGAAAAGGATAATTTAATTCAAATGTTAAATGAGATACAAGAACATTATGGATATGTTCCAATGGATGTGCAAAAACAATTATCAGAATACTTAAATGTACCTATGGCAGAAATTTATGGAGTAGTAACTTTTTATTCGAGATTTTCTTTGAAACCAAAAGGAAAATATAATGTGTCAGTTTGTTTGGGAACAGCATGTTTTGTGAAGGGCTCTCAAAAAATAATGGATAGATTACAAGAAAAGTTAGGAATAAAACCAGGAGAAACGACAAAAGATGGATTATTTTCAATAGAGGAAACAAGATGTGTAGGGGCTTGTGGATTAGCACCAGTTTTTACCATTAATGGAGAGGTTTACGGAAAAGCGACTGTTCAAAAATTAGACCAAGTAATAGATGAGCTAATGAAAGAGAAAAGTTAATTATGGATAAAAAATCCTAATAAAATTACGGATAAAAAATTCCAATAAAAATAATAAGTTTATCAAAAAATTTGTCTAAATTAAAAAACTTATTTAATGATAAATAAGAAAATATGTTGATGAGATTAAAATTTTAAAGTGTAAATTTACAAAAATTGTTTTGAACCAAACATGCTAAGAGGAGGTAAAAGATTTGAAAACTTTGCAAGAACTTCATAAAATAAGAGAAGAAAAAAGAAAAGAACTAGAATTAAGAGTAAATACTAAAGCTGATACAAGGGAAAAACACATTTTAGTATGTCACGGAACTGGATGCACTTCTTCAAAGTCACCACAAATATTGGAAAATTTCAAAAAGATAATTAAAGAAAAGAATATACAAAATGTAAGAGTAATTAAAACAGGTTGTTTTGGGTTATGTGCAAAAGGTCCTATTGTAATAATTAGGCCAGAAGATACCTTTTATGCAAATTGTACACCAGACGACTGTGAAGAAATTATTCAATCACATATTGTAGAAGGGAAAATTGTAGAAAGATTATTAGCTAAAGATATTGATGGAAGTAAAGTTAAAAGTTTAGATGAATTGTCTTTTTATAAAAAACAGATGAGAATAGCATTAAAAAATTGTGGTGTTATAAATCCAGAAGATATTGATGAATACATTGCATTTGATGGATATAGAGCTTTAGAAAGAGTGTTAAAAGAAATGTCACCAGAAGAAGTTATAGATATTGTTAAAAAATCTGGGCTTCGTGGACGCGGTGGAGCAGGTTTCCCAACAGGCAAGAAATGGGAGTTAACAAGACAATCTGAAGGAAATCAAAAATATGTAGTTTGTAATGCAGATGAAGGTGATCCAGGAGCTTTTATGGATAGAAGTATATTAGAAGGTGACCCTCATAGTGTTTTAGAAGCTATGGCAATTGCAGGATATAGTATAGGAGCAAATAAGGGATTTATATATGTAAGAGCAGAATATCCAATTGCAGTACAAAGGTTAAAAATAGCGATTAAACAAGCTGAAGATTATGGAATATTAGGAAAAAATATATTTGATACGGATTTTAGTTTTGATATAGAAATTAGATTAGGTGCTGGAGCATTTGTATGTGGAGAAGAAACGGCGCTTCTAGAATCAATAGAAGGGAAGAGAGGTCAACCAAGAGTAAAACCACCATATCCAGCGCAATCAGGATTGTGGGGCAAACCTACATTAATCAATAATGTTGAAACATATGCAAATATTGCACAAATTATATTAAAAGGAGCAGATTGGTATTCATCAATAGGTACAGAAAATTCAAAAGGAACTAAAGTATTTGCATTAGGAGGCAATGTAAATAATATAGGATTAGTAGAAGTGCCAATGGGGACAACATTAAGAGAAATTGTTTATGACATAGGTGGAGGAATACCAAATGGCAGAGACTTCAAAGCTGCACAAACAGGAGGACCATCAGGAGGATGTATTCCAAAAGAACATTTAGATACACCAATCGATTATGAGTCTTTAAAAACAATAGGCTCAATGATGGGCTCTGGTGGATTGATAGTAATGGATGATACAAAATGTATGGTATCACTTGCAAAATTTTATCTTGAATTTACAGTAAGTGAAAGTTGTGGTAAATGTACTCCTTGTAGAATTGGAACAAAAAGGATGCTAGAAATATTAGAAAAATTATGCAATGGAGAAGGCGAAGAACTAGACATATATAAATTAGAAAAATTAGCAGTAAATATTCAAAAAGCAAGTATATGTGGTTTAGGACAAAGTGCACCAAATCCAGTAATAAGCACATTAAAGTATTTTAGAGATGAATTTAGACAACATGCTATTGCAAAAGAATGTAGAGCTTTAGAATGTAAAGCAATGGCAAAAAT
>CALXXK010000078.1 GCA_944392675.1 uncultured Clostridia bacterium | reverse complement strand
AACAACAAACAAATGCTATAAAAATGGTAATATCACAACCAACAACATTTGAACAATCAGATGAAATATGTTCTTTCCTAAAAGAAAAGAAATCTGTAATTGTCAATTTAGAATATGTTAACAAAGAAGTTGCAAGAAGAATTGTTGACTTTATTAGTGGTGGAGTATATGCATTAGATGGTTATATTCAAAAAGTGTCAAATTCTATATTCTTAGTAGCACCATCAAATTATGAAATAACAAATGAAATGGCAAGAGAAGAAATAAAAAATAAATTATCAGTTTCATGGTTAAAGAATAACGGAATAAATTAAGGAAAAAGGGGATGCCCTTTTTTTTCCTATAAATTATTACTAAAAAGGAAACTAGATTTTACTAATATAAGGAGGAAAAGATGATAACACCATTAGATATAGAAAACAAAAAATTCTCTAAACAGATGATGAATGGTTACAGTGTAGAGGAAGTTGATGACTTTTTAGATGATTTAACAGTAGATTATACCAAAATCTATAAAGAAAATAGTGAACAAAAAACACAAATAGAAGAATTATCTAAAAGTTTAGAACACTACAAAACAATAGAAGAAACCTTACAAAATACATTAGTAATGGCACAAAAAACAGCAGAAGATGTAAAAAATGTAGCAAAACAACAAGCAGATCAAATCCTAAATGAAGCTAGAGGCAATGCACAAACACAAGTAAAAGAATTAGAAAATGAAATATTAAATAAGAAAAAAGAAATGGATGACATAAAAAAACAATTTGATATATATAAAGCAAAAATGGAGTCATTATTAATTTCACAATTAGAATTATTAAAAGATATAAATAAAGAAGATTAATATATTTTACTAAAGAAAGCTATCTATAATACAGATAGCTTTTTATATTACAACAAAATAAAAACATTAAAAGGTAAAAACAAAATAATAAAAATTGATGAGATACTTCTAATTTTGTTGAAAAATATTACAAAATTAGAAGTATATTACAGAACTGTTAAATGTATATTACAATTTTATTAATACTATTGACAATATAAAAAAAAAGAATAAAATAATATTATATTATCAAGGAAAGGTTAATATGAGAATAATAAGTGGAAAAGCCAGAGGAACAAAGTTATACACTCTGGAAGGAAACAATACAAGACCAACTTTAGATAGAATAAAAGAAGCTTTATTTAATATAATACAACAAGAAATACCTAACTGTTTATTTCTAGATTTATTTTCAGGAAGTGGAGCGATAGGATTAGAAGCAGCAAGTAGAGGTGCTAAAAAAGTCATTTTAGGTGAAAATTCCAAACAAGCTATCAAAATTATAGAAAAAAACATTGAGAAAACACATTTAGAAGAAAAAGTAGAATTATTACCATATGATTATAAAATAATATTAGAAAACTATATAAAAGAACCTTTAGATATAATTTATCTAGATCCTCCATATAAAACTGATTATGCATATAAAGCAATAAAAATAATATTAAATAATAAATTACTAAATGAACAAGGAATAATCATAACAGAAACAGATAATAAAGAAAAATTTTTAAGATCATTAGAAGAAACAGAAATACAAATAAAAGATATTAGAGAATATGGAAGAGTAAAACTCATCTTTTTAAGCAAAAAAGATACATAATTGGAAAGGGGTAAAACCATGGAAATATTTACATTATTAGAAACTTTAGAAGATTTATTAGAAAGAAGTAGAAATTTACCATTTTCAGGTAAAAGCATAGTTGATAAAGAAGAAATGTTAGATTTAATAAAAGAAATAAGAATAAAACTTCCTGACGAATTAAAACAAGCTAAATGGGTAAAAGAAGAAAGACAACGTATATTAGTTGAAGCCCAGAAGGAAGCTGATGGAATAGTTAAGGAAGCAGAAAACAGAATAATAGCTATGATAGATGAACATGAAATAACAAGAAAAGCATATGACCAAAAAACAGAAATAATAGAAACAGCAAATGAAATGTCAAGAGAAATATCAAGAGGAACTAAAGAATATGCAGACAGTATTTTAGGAAATACAGAAGAAGTATTACAAGAAACACTAAATAAATTAGGAACAAATATGAATGAAGCATTAAAATTAATGGAAATATCTTTAGAAGATACAATAAAAACAATACAAAATAGTAGAAAAGAATTAAAATAAAAAACAAAAGTCAGATGTCAGAAGTCAATGAAAACAAAGACTTTTGAAACTGACTTTTTTATCTAATAGGGAATGAAATTTGACACACAAACAACAACGCGGGCTTTAAAATCTTATTAACAAAAATAAAAAAGCCTGCTATTGTTATATTATGAAAGGATGGTTAAAATGGCTAAAAAAAGAAGATACAAAAAGAAAAAACAAGCTTCAAAAATGGATATAGCAATAGTAACACTAATAATACTAAGTGTATTATTAGCAGTTTTGATATATACAAAATCAGGTGTAATAGGTTCGAAATTAAATGAAATATTAGGTGGAATGATAGGGATAATGCAATATGTTTTGCCTATAGGTGTATTTATAATTGCAATAAAATTAGCATGTGATGGAAGAGATGAACTTAAATCAAAAATGATACAATATACAGTTTTTTTAATAAGTTTATCTGTAGTGTTTAGTGTAATACAAACTTCAACAGGAGAATTGCAATCAACCAAAGAATTATCAGAAGTAGTTAAAGACGCATATTACCTAGGAAGCCAGAGTAAAGGTGGAGGAGCTATAGGAGCAGTTGGAGCAATACCCCTTGCAAAATTATTAGGAGATGTAGGAGCAGTAATATTTTGTGCAGGTATAGCAATAGTACTATTTGTATTTACATTTGGAATTAGTATGTCAGATATAATAAATAGAATAGTAGAAAGAATCGAAGAAAGAAAAGAAGAAAGATTAGAATTAAAAGAAGAAAGAAGAAAACAACAAGTAGAAGAAATAACAGAAACGCCAGCACAAAGAAGAAAGAGAGAAAGAGAAGAAAGATTAGCTAGAAAAGAACAAGAAAAACGAGAAAGAACTGAAATGGAAAATCAAATAAAGATCAACTTTGGCGGAAGAATTGTAGATGGAGCAGAGGAAAATAAGCCATTAAAAAAATATGACCACTCAGGAGAAGATTTAGAACCATTAACCAAAAATTCTAAGAAAAAATCAGTTCAACCAGACGTTATAGAAGAAAACATATTTAAGCAAACTGCACAAAATGCTGAAGAAAATGGATTATTTAAACAAGAAGAAGAAAAGAAAGAAGAAAAGAAAAAAGAAGTACTACAGCTACAACATGCAATGGTAGTAGAAGATGAACACTATGAATATCCTCCAATTGAAATTTTAAGCAAACCATCTAAAAAGACATTAAAGGGAGGAGCAAAACTATTGACAGAAACTGCTACAAAACTACAAAAAACACTATACAGTTTTGGGGTATCAGCAAAAGTAGAAAATGTATCAGTAGGACCAGCCATTACAAGATATGAATTAAAACCAGCAGAAGGAGTTAGAGTTAGCAAAATAGCAAATTTAGCAGATGATATAGCACTTAACTTAGCAGCAGAAACAATAAGAATAGAAGCACCAATACCAGGAAAACAAGCAGTAGGAATAGAAGTTCCAAACAAAGAAAAAGAAGCAGTACATTTAAGAGAAGTTTTAGATAGTGAAGACTTTAGAAATAGTAAATCAAAATTAACAATAGCACTAGGAAAAGACGTTGCAGGAAATATACAATTAGCAGATATTGCAAAAATGCCTCATGTATTAATTGCAGGATCAACAGGTTCAGGAAAAAGTGTATGCATAAACACAATTATTACAAGTATTATATATAAAAGTAAACCAAGTGAAGTCAAATTAGTAATGGTAGACCCAAAAGTAGTAGAACTTTCAGTATATAATGGAATACCACATTTATTAATACCAGTTGTTACAGACCCAAGAAAAGCAGCAGGAGCATTAGCATGGGCTGTACAGGAAATGGATAATAGATATAACCTATTTGCAAGTAAAGGAGTAAGAGATTTAGCAGGATATAACAAGGCAATAGAAAAAGAAGAAGAAGGAACAGGAAAATTACCACAAATAGTTATAATTATAGATGAATTAGCAGATTTAATGATGGTAGCAGCAAAAGAAGTTGAAGAATCAATATGTAGATTAGCACAAAAAGCTAGAGCAGCAGGAATGCACCTGGTAATTGCAACACAAAGACCATCAGTAGATGTAATAACAGGATTAATAAAAGCAAATGTGCCATCAAGAATAGCATTTGCAGTATCATCACAAGTAGATTCGAGAACAATATTAGATGGTGTAGGAGCAGAAAAATTATTAGGAAAAGGAGATATGCTTTTCTTCCCATCAGGAGCACCAAAACCATCAAGAGTACAAGGAGCATTTGTATCAGATGAAGAAGTAGAAAAAATAGTAGACTTTATAAAATCAAACGGAACAGCTACATATAGTGAAGATATTCTAGAAAGTATAGAAAATAGTAATAAAACTGACAAAGAAATAGCACAAGAATCAGAAGATGACGAAACAGATCCATTCTTAATGGATGCAATACAAACAGTTGTAGAAACAGGACAAGCATCAACATCATTTATACAAAGAAAATTCAAAGTAGGTTATGCACGTGCAGGAAGAATAATAGACCAAATGGAAGAAAGAGGAGTAATATCAGGATATCAAGGAAGTAAACCAAGAGAAGTTTTAATGACTCTAGAAAGATTGAACGAATTAAAAATGGGAACAGAAACAAAGCAAGAAGCATAGAAAATAGTTGAATAGCAAAATATACAATATATGATATTTAAATGAAACATGATTAAATAAAACACATATCTTTAAGTAATAAAAGATAGAAATAGGGGTAAACTTAAATAAAATAGACATAAATCCTAATTGAGAGGAGAAAAAGTTTTGCAAAAGAAAGCAGATAAAATTTTAGAAAAGATAGTAAAGAAAAACTATAATAATGAATTAGAAGAAGTTTTAGAAAAAAAACTTTTTGCTGAAAACACAAAAAGTAATCTTTTATCGATTCTATACAAAATTGAAACAGCATACAAAGACTATGAAAAAGTAAAACAAGATGTAGAAACAAAAGAAGAATTTATAGAGAAAATAATAAAAAACATCAAAAACAACTGTGATACAATAAAACTCATAAGACCTAATTCAGAAGAAAGCAAGATATTAGGAAATAAGACTTTTCTAGTAGAAAAAAAACTAAAAAAAATAATTTGCTATCCAATAGAAAGAAAAATTTTATATTGTATTGCCAAAATAAGTAAAAAAGACAAAATAATAAAAGACAAATATTTTTTAATAAATAAAACATTATCAGATTTAATAAATGCAGGAAATAATATAAATACAGTAGAGCCATTAAGAGATTTTAATGGATATTCCTGGACTACAATATCAAGTGAAATAGAAAGTGTAAGTCACAACTTAATATATCAAAATTTACGAATATTATTAGGAAACAAACTATTAAATAATTGGATAACAAATGAAGAATATATCATAGATTACATGGAATTATTTCAAAACAAATTAGAAGAAAAATATGGTAAAGAAAATAAAAGTATATTAGTTGAAAACTTAAAAATAATATCTATTTTGCTAGATATAAAATACGATCCTAAAGTAAAGAAAAGGATGCTAGAAACAAAACGAAAAGTAGAAAATGAATTAGATTATATAAAAGACAACAAAGAATTCATACAAAATATTACAGATAAAAAGTTGGAAATAACAAAACAAATAAAACAGATAGATGAAACAATCAATAATAAAGATTTGTTACAAAAAGAATATGTTAGAAGAAATCAAGAATTAGAATTAGAAGAAAAAATATTTAGTATACGAATATTAGCAAAAATGTTAGAAAAGGAAAGAGAAGAATATATAAATAAACTAGAAAAATTAAATGAACTACTAAAACCAAAAAAATTTGTAAAATACAAAAGAGAACTAAAAGAAAAATATAAATACTTAAAAATAGTTGAAACAAAAGATATAGAAAAAGAAATAAACAAATTACTGATAAAAATACAAAAAGAATTCTTGAAATGTTATAAAATCAAACTAGAAAAAGTAAAAACAAAACATGAATTACTAAAAATAATATATGAATTCAGATATTATAATTTATTACCATTTGATTACGAAAAATCAATATATCAAGTACAAGAAATAGAAAAAGAAGTACAAGAAATAACAAAAGAAATAATTTTAAAATCACATGAATTAAAATTAATTGATAAAATAAGTAAAAAAGAAGACATAGATTATATAATAATTAAAAATTTATTTACATTGAGAACCATAAGTTTAGAAGAATTATATATAAAAATCACAAAAGAAAAAGACAAATATTATCTTCAAGTTTTTGACGAAAATGCATATGAAGAAAAAATAGAAATAGAAAACATGGAAAATATAAACAAAAAAGATATGGAAATAAAAATAAATAAAAAGATAAAATTAATAAATAATTAAAATATGCCAAAGGAGTATAGGAATGTAGGGAATTTGGGGACGGGGCTTAAAATCCCTATACTTAAAAAATATTAGATATATTTCATTTTTGTTTCTTAACTATAGGGATTTTACGCACCGTCCCCAAATTCCCTACAT
>CALXXK010000077.1 GCA_944392675.1 uncultured Clostridia bacterium | reverse complement strand
TGTACAAAGAACTCTATGAAAATGGAGGGCTAGCATTCCATTTAAAATTCATGTATCCACAAACTATCACAAACAGGAGGCTGTGACATAGGAACAAGACCAATAGACCTACACTTAAAATCTTTTGAAAAATTAGGAATAAATATTACAAAAAACTATGGAAATATTAGTTGTATTTGTGATAAAATAATACCTGAAAAAATACACTTAGACTTTCCAAGTGTAGGAGCAACAGAAAACATAATACTAGCAACATGTTTAACAAAAGGAACAACAACAATTACAAATGCAGCAAGAGAGCCAGAAATAATAGACTTACAAAACTTTTTAAACAGAATGGGAGCAAAAATCAAAGGAGCAGGATCAAACACAATAGAAATACAAGGAGTAGAAAAATTAAAAGATGTAAGTTATAATATAATGGCAGACAGAATAGAAGCAGGAACATTTTTATGTTTAGCAGCAATGACAAATGGTAATATATTATTAAAAAATATAGATGCAACATATATAAATCCAGTAATAAATAAATTAGAAGAAACAGGATGTAATTTTAATGAAACTAAAAGTAGTATAGAAATAACGGCTCCTAAAAGATTAAAAGCAGTTGATATAAAAACCATGCCATATCCAGGATTTCCAACAGACATGCAATCAATATTTGGAACAGCGCTAACAACAGCCAAAGGAACATCAGTTATTGTAGAAAATATATTTGAAAATAGATATAAATATTTACAAGAACTAGCAAGAATGGGAGCAAAATCAACAATAGAAGGAAAAACAGCAATAATAAAAGGTGTGAGAAGATTATGTGGTGCAAGAGTAAGAGCAACTGATCTAAGAGGTGGGGCGGCATTGGTAATAGCAGGTGCATCAGCAAAAGGAAAAACTACAATTGAAAATATAGAATATATATTAAGAGGATATGAAAAATTCGAACAAAAATTAAATAAATTAAATATAGATATTATAAAGAAATAATTTTAATAAAATCAAAAATTAACATTAATAAATATAAACATTATAAATTATAGAAATAAAGGGTGTAATACCAAAGATTACACCCTAGCTAAAAGGAGGAAATCCAATTGAGCAAAAGAAAACAAGAAGAAATAGATAATTTTATATACATGAAAGAAGAAACAAAAAACAGAGAGACAATAGATGAACTAATGAAAAAGAAAAAAAACAAAGAAAGAGAAAAAAGAATAAGACAGAACAATCAAAAAAGAAATGAAGATAAATTTGATTTAGAAACAGAAACAGTAATCCAAATGACTAATAGAAATAAAGTAAAAAAACAAGAAGAAGAAAAAAGACAAGCCATAAAGCTAGAAAGAAAAAGAAAAAAAAGAAACAGAAAAATAAAAGCAATTATTAAAATCTTAATGCTTGTTTTAATAATTGGGGGTGGAATAGCTTTCACAATGACATCACCAATTTTTAATATAAAAGACATAAAAGTATTAAATAATTCACAAATACCAAGTGAAACAATAATAAGTTTGTCAGGGTTAACTACAGCTCAAAATATTTTCAGATTTAATAGTTCAAATATAGAAGAAAAAATAAAAGAAAATCCATATATAGAGTCTGTAAATATACATAGAAAAATACCAAATACAATAGAAATTGAAGTAAAAGAAAGAGAACATAGTTATAATATAAGCTATATGGGAAAATATGCATATATAAATACACAAGGTTATATATTAGAAATTTCAGAAGATAGTAAAGCAAAACCAATTATATATGGTACAAGCACAAAAGAAGAAGAAATAGCACCAGGAAAGCGAATAAACAATGAAGATCTAGTAAAATTAGAAGATGTAATAAAAATTACAAATGTAGCAAAAGAAAATAATTTATATGATAAAATAACAAGTATTGACATAAGTAATAAAAATGACTATATTATATATATGGAACAAGAGCAAAAAAATGTACATTTAGGGGATAATACAAATTTAAGTAATAAAATGCTTTATGTTTCTGCAATAATCGAACAAGAAAAAGATAATGTAGGAGATATATTTGTAAATGGCGATCTAAATAATAAATTTCAACCATATTTCAGAGAAAAAATCATGTGATTATAAAGAGGTGATAAAATGACAAAAAAAATAACAACAAGCATTGTATTAGGAATAATGTGTTTTGCACTTACATTAGGAATATTTGTCCAAATGAAAACTGTAAAAAACACTAATATGGCAGTAAGTCAAAATTATGAAGAAAATGAATTAAGAGCTGAAGTGTTAAAATATAAGGAAAAATATGACAATAAGTTTAAAGAATTAGAAAAAGCAGAAAAAGAACTAGAAGAACAAAGAAGAATATCAACAGAAAATAATGATGAATTAGCAAAAAAAGAAGAAGAAATAAAAGCTGGAAATAAAATTATTGGATTAGATGAAGTAACAGGACCAGGAATAACAATAACATTAAGCGATAGCAAATTAGACATAAATTCAGTATTAGACCCAAATTCTTTAATTGTACATGATGGAGATATATTAAGTGTAATAAATGAATTAAAAAATGCTGGCGCAGAAGCTATTTCTATAAATGATCAAAGAATGGTTCCAACAACAGGGATAATATGTGGAGGAAATATAATAGATATAAATAAAGAAAAAGTAGGAGCACCATTTGAGATAAAAGCAATAGGTTTACCAGAACAATTGGCAGGTCTAAATAGACCAGGAGGATATTTAAATAAATTAAAAGAAGAATACTCAATAGGGGTAGAATTAAAAAAGTCTAATAGTATAACAATACCAAAATATACAGGTGTTTTAACTTATAAATATGCAACAAATATGAACTAAAGGAGGTTTACATGAAAGAAAAGTTAAAAAAAGGGAAAGTTACGATGATAATAATTGCTGGACTAGTATGTTTTGTTCTAGTATTAGTAATGTCAATGCAATTTAAAATAATAAATGAAACAGACATAACATCAATAGAAAATATGAGAGAAACCGAATTAAGAACAGAACTAGCAAATTGGAAACAAAAATATGAAGAAGCAAATACAAAATATGAAGAAACAAAAAATATGATAGATGAATATAAAGAGACAGATAAATCAAATAATGAAACAGAAGAAGTTATAAATAATGAATTAAATCAAATAAACATGTCATTAGGCAAAACTGATGTACATGGAAGTGGAATAGAAGTTATATTAAAAGATACACAAAATGAAGAAATACCAAAAATAAATGCAGATGATTTGTTAGTAATAGTAAATGCATTAAAATTAGCAGGAGCAGAAGCTATATCAATTAATGATGAAAGAATTATTAATATGTCAGATATAGTTGATGTAGATTCTTATATAAAAGTGAATGGGAATAGAATTTTATCTCCATATATAATAAAAGCAATAGGAAATCAAACATATTTAGAAAGTCAATTAGTTGGAAATGGCGGATATGTAGATGATTTAAAAAAATCAGAATATGATGTAGAGATACAAAAAAATGATAATGTGGAAATATTAAAATACAATGGTGAAATAAAAACAAAATATATAGAATAGGAGGAAATAAAAATGATATTTATTGCAATAATAATAGGGTGCGTTTTAGGAGCAATAGTAGGAATGAATGCACCAATGATTTCATATACATATTCAAGTTATTTAGCAATTGCAGTAATAGCAGCTTTAGATTCAGTATTTGGAGGAATAGCTTCAGTTATAAATAAAAAATTTGATATGAAGATATTTATATCAGGATTTTTTGGGAATGCAATACTAGCAATTCTTCTAACAATGTTAGGACAAAGATTAAATGTTGATATTTATTTAGCAGCGATAGTCGTATTTGTATGGAGAATGTTTTCTAATTTAGGAATAATAAGAAGATACTATGTAGAAAAATGGACAAACAAAATAAAAGGATTATCAAAAAATAAAGAAGAAGTTGAAAAAAATTAATTATTTATTAAAAATTTGTGTATAAAATTTTTATAACAAAAAAGCCTTATAAATAAGTAAAAATAAGACGGAAAAATCCGTCTTAAATATTTTAAAAAAATAGAGGCTTTGGCGCTCTAAGAATAGAAAATATTTATTACGAGTATGTTACAAAAATATTACAAAAATATAACAAATTCTATTGACATTTGTCTAAAAATGTAATATATATACACTTAGAAAATTTATACTGAAAAATGGAGGAATTAACTTGGCAATAGGAGATATCATAGTAGGTATTGACATAGGAACAAGCAAAGTTTGCACGGTAGTAGGAGAAGTCAATAATTTTGGACAAATAGAAATAATATGTAATACCTCATATAAATGTAGTGGACTAAAAAAAGGTAAAATAATAGATGAAGAAGAAATAAGTTTAAGTATAGCAAAAACTATAAAAGATGCAGAAGAAGAAACAAACTTGAAAATAAATTCAGCCTATGTAACTATTCCAGGTAAACATGCTACAATAGTACAAAATAGTATAACAAAAGATGTAAAAGATAAATATTCTGGTATATCAGTAAGGGATGTACAAAATGCAATAATGCAAGTAAAAGATATAGAAATACCAGATGGAAAAACTCTAATTGATATAGTACCAGATAAAATAACTTTAGATAATGGTAATGTAGTTACAGATCCAGTTGGAAATTTAAGTTCTAATTTTACAATAAGTGCACAAATAATATTAGCACAAAGAGATTATGTAAGACAATTACATACAATATTCAAAAAAGCAGGATTAGAAATAGATGGAATAGTTCCAATAACATTAGCTGAAAGAAATTTGGTATTAGATAACAATGAATTACACGACAATATTATGTTGTTAGATATAGGAGCAGGGAATACTGATATAGGAGTTTTTGAAGGTTCAAGTTTTATATATACTAATTCAATCCCAGTAGGTGGAGATAATATAACACATGATATAGCTTTAGTATTAAATATTTCAGAAGAAGAAGCAGATAAACTAAAAAAACAATATGGATTAGCATTAAAATCTTTTATAGACAATGATAATGATATAATACTCAATACATCAAAAGATGACAACAAAAATAGGATAATAAAAAGCTCTGAATTAATAGAAATAATAGAAGCAAGAATAGAAGAAATATTTTCAATTATAAATAAAGATATAACAAATCAAGGAATAAAAAACAAAATAAATAATGTAGTATTAACAGGTCAGGGAATTGTTAATATAAATAAAAGTGATGTGGCAGGAAAAATAAATTTAAATATCCCTGTAAAAATTTCTACAGGAAGAGCTGTAAGTACAGTAAAACCAGCATACAGAACAAGCTACGCTCTAGTAAGATATATTGCAGCTAGACCTTTTGCAAAAACAGTATCAAGTAGTATAGATACACAAAACAATGAAAGTTTTATAAAAAACATAATAGAAAGAATAAAAGAGTTTTTTTATTCATAAGAAGTTATTAATTTTTAATATAAATATAATGAGGGAGGAAGAATCTAAATGATGGATTACAATAACGAAGATAACAATATAACAATGATGGATGGAACAGCTACAATAAAAGTAATAGGTGTAGGAGGAGCAGGAAACAACGCAGTAAATAGAATGATAGAAGCAGGAATAAAAGGTGTAGACTTTATTGCAGTTAACACAGATAGACAAGCTCTACAAACATCAAAAGCAAGTACAAAAATTCAAATAGGTGAAAAAATTACAAGAGGATTAGGTGCAGGAGCAAATCCAGATGTAGGAGCTCAATCAGCAGAAGAGAGTAAAGCAGAACTTTCAGAAGTATTAAGAGGAGCAGATATGGTATTTGTTACAGCCGGAATGGGCGGAGGAACAGGTACAGGAGCTGCACCAGTAGTAGCACAAGCTGCAAAAGAGATGGGAATACTAACAATAGGAGTTGTTACAAAACCATTTACATTTGAAGGTAAGAAAAGACTATCACAAGCAGAACGTGGAATAGAAAGTTTAAAAGGAAAAGTAGATACCTTAGTAGTAATACCAAATGATAAATTACTACAAATAATAGACAGAAAAACATCAATCATAGAAGCATTTAAAATGGCTGATGATGTACTAAGACAAGGTGTACAAGGGATATCAGATTTAATATCTATACCAGGACTTGTAAACTTAGACTTTGCAGATGTTAAAACAATAATGCTAAATACAGGAATGGCACATATGGGAGTTGGTAGAGCATCTGGAGAAAATAGAGCAGAAGACGCAGCAAAAGAAGCAATCCAAAGTCCATTACTAGAAACTTCAATAGAAGGAGCTAGAGGTGTAATTATAAACATAACAGGTGGAGACGATTTAGGTTTACATGAAGTTAATACAGCAGCTGAATTAGTACAACGCAGTGTAGATCCAGAAGCAAATATTATATTTGGTACAGTTACAGATCCAGACATGCAAGATGAAATTCAAATAACAGTAATAGCAACAGGATTTGAAAAAAATGAACCAACATCAAATATGGGAGTTGATAAACTAGTATCAAAAACTTGGGAGAAAAAGATAAATTCAATTCCAACAAGCTCAGAAACAAATTCATCACAAAATGATTTAGATATACCTTCTTTTTTAAGAAAAAATAAAAATAAAAATTTATAAAGGGGACGTTCCTTAAATCCCTAAAATTCGGGAACAAAGGGACGGACCTTCCAAAGGGGATTT
>CALXXK010000076.1 GCA_944392675.1 uncultured Clostridia bacterium | reverse complement strand
TATTTTTGTTATTTTTATTTTTCTTTGACATATGAAGCACCTCCATTCAAATTCTAATTATATTTTTAACCAAAATATAATATTTTATACAAATTAAAATAGTATTTTTTTATAAAAATAGTAATATTATACTAAAAATGTATATTATAAGTAATTCTATACAAATTAAATTTGTATTTTTAATATTTTTGATATATAATATATTTGCTTAAAAGGAAAGATTTAATAATTTATTAAAGAACATATCAAAGAAAAACAACATACAATTTAATGGAGGTAAGCGTATATTATGAAATTTATAAATGAAAAGTTAGAAGAATTTAATGAATACATAAAATTCAGAAAAGTTGCAATAATAGGATTAGGTGTAAGTAATATTCCATTATTAGATTATCTTTACGAAAAAAAGGCTAATGTTACAGTATTTGACGAAAGAAATATAGATGATATTTCAAAAGAAATAATGGATAAAATAACTTTATATAATTTTACATTTCATTTAGGAGAAAATTGTCTTGAAAATTTAAAAGGTTTTAATGTGATTTTCCGTTCTCCAAGTTGTTTACCTACAAGATTGGAATTACAAGAAGAGGCAAATAGAGGAGCAATAGTTACTACAGAAATTGAAATGTTGATGCAAATGGCACCTTGTAAAGTAATTGGAGTAACTGGAAGTGATGGTAAAACTACAACAACCAGTCTAATAAATGCTATTTTGCAAAGAGCAGGGTATAATACATATTTAGGAGGAAATATTGGAACACCATTATTTACAAGATTAAGTGAAATGAAACCAGATGATATTATTGTCTTAGAATTGAGCAGTTTTCAATTAATGGGAATGGAAATAAGTCCAAATATTTCTGTTATTACTAATATAACTCCAAATCATTTAAATATACATAAAGATTATAACGAGTATATAGAAGCTAAAAAGAATATATTTAAATATCAAAAAGAGGATGAAATAGTTGTTTTGAATTATGATAATGAAATTACAAGAAATTGTGCTAAAGAAGCTAATTCAAAAGTTATATTCTTCAGTAGTAAAGAAAAATTAGATAATGGATTTATTGTAGATGAAGGAATTATAAAAGAATGTGAAGATAAAGTAAGGAAACATATATTAAACACTAAAGATGTAATATTAAGAGGAACGCATAATTATGAAAATATAGCAACTGCAATAGCAGCGACAAGCACATTAGTAGATTTAGATGTAGCAGTAGATGCAGTAAAAGATTTTAAACCTGTTGAACATAGACTAGAGTTAGTAAAAGAAATTGATGGAGTAAAATGGTATAATGACTCTGTTAGTTCATCTCCAACAAGGACTATTGCTGGACTAAATTCTTTTGATGAGGAAATAATATTAATAGCAGGAGGATATGACAAAAATCTAGATTATACACCAATAGCAAAACCAATAGTAGACAAAGTGAAGGGATTAATACTATTAGGGCAAACCTCAGATAAAATCTTTAATGCTGTAAAACAAGAATTGGAAGATGAGCATAAAGATTTAGATATATATGTATGTGATAGTCTTGAACAAACAGTGCTATTGGCTAAAAAAATAGCTAAACCAGGTCAAATTGTTTTATTTTCACCTGCAAGTGCTAGTTTTGACATGTTTAAAAATTTTGCAGATAGAGGTAATAAATTCAAAAAATTGGTTAATGCTTTATAATCAAATGTCAAAATTTAACACAAAATAAAACTAATACTCATAATATATATAAAATATTAAGGAGGTTAGTTTATGTATAATGAAACATATGATGATTACATAAGAAGCATACTTGGATATCCAAATAACAATATGTATAATACAAATTCTAGAGAAAATGTATATATGTATTCAGCACAAAATACTACTGTTTCAAATGAAATAGAGCAGTATTATCCAGAAATTTACAAAATTATATATCCAATGGTATGTAAAAGTTGTAACAATAATACGAGTACAATAACAAAGGAATTAATCGAAAATATGACTGATGAAATATATTTTGCAATAGAAAGTGATAACGAAATAGATTTAAATATAACAATAAATAATGAAGTTAGAAATAATAATAGTGAAGTACAATCAAATAATACACAAAGTACAAATAATAGAAATATAACAAACTCTAAGGATAAAAACGTTGTAATAAAAGAAGAAAATAGGGGAGAAAATAAAAAAGATAAGGAAAATAGGGAAGATAGAAGAATTAGAAATAATACATTAAGAGATTTAATAAAAATTTTAATAATAAGGCAATTGTTACGAAATCGACCTAATAGACCAAATTTTCCACAAAGGCCACCTAGGCCACCATTCCCAGGAGAACCGGGGCCAGGTCAGGGAAGACCACCAATAATGCCAAGAGGTTCATATTTCAATAATCAGATGATGACTGGAAACACAGATATTTATGAAAATTTTTAATTATAAAAAATGTATTCAATAAAATTATAATTTAAAAAATAAATTTAAATTTTTTAAATGCAAAATAATAAATAAAAATCTGGAAAAATTAACAATTATTGTTAATTAAAAGTATTTAGTTATTTATTATGAAGAAATTACCATTTTAGGATGTGTCCATAAAATGGTAATTTTCTATTGTTTTTTTAAGAATATATTTTTTTATTTTGTAAAAAATAATATTGAGATTTTTTTGAAAGGTGGTAATTTTAATGAAAATTAAAGATTGTATGTGTGATAACGTATGTTGTGTAAATGCAAATACAAAAATATCAGAGGTTGCAAATTTAATGAGTACAAATCATATAGGATGTGTTCCTGTATGTGATGATAACAACAAAATTTGTGGTATAGTAACAGACAGAGATATATTATTAAGATGTGTTGCATGTGATAAAGATAATAAAACAACACCTGTAAGTGATGTTATGACTTGTAATGTATGTACTTGTACAGAAAATGAAGAAATAAGCAATGCTGAAATGAAAATGTCAAAAAATCAAATAAGAAGATTACCTATATGTGATGAAAATAATCATGTTATAGGAATGTTGACATTAGGAGATTTAGCTCAAAATTGTGATGAAATAGGAAAGCAAAATGTATGTAATACAATACAAAATATTTGTGATACAAACAACACAAAAAATGCCGAATAAATAACGATAAAAAACATTAATATACCATATACAAAAATTCAATAGAAATCTATAGAAAAATAATATTAATTTTTATCCGAAAAGTAATTACTCTTCGGATAATTTATTTATCTAATAAAATATTAAATGAAACCCGCTATTGTTCTCTAATAACTAAAAACAAATAGAAATTAATAAATATATTATTTTGTACATATAATAAAAACAGGAGGACAAGATTCATGATAATAGATATGCCATATTGGACAAGAGTATTAAAAAATATCTTATATGTTGTTTTATTATTACTAGGATTATATGTAGCACTAAAATTATCAATTTTTTACATGCCATTTTTGATAGCATTTATAATATCATTAATAATTGAACCAGCGATAAAATTTATTATGAAAAAAACAAAATTAACAAGAAGAACAAGTTCAATTATAATATTTGTAATTGTTTCTGTTGTACTAATAGGTAGTTTAGCTTGGATAATAATCACATTATTTTCAGAATCTTCAAGCTTATTACAAGGTTTGAATGACTATTTTGACAAAATTTATATACAATTCCAAAATTTTATTAGTTCAATGAATTTCGATAAAATACATTTATCAGATGAGGTATTAACAGTTATACAAAACTCTACAGGAGATGTTTTAGAAGCTGTATCTAACTGGGTTAGGAACTTATTAACAGGATTAATAGATATAGTTACAAGTTTACCATCGATGGCTATTTGTATTGGTATAACTGTAGTTGCTTTATATTTTATATGTGTAGACAAAATATATATAATAGACCAAATAGAACATCATGTACCTAAAGTGTGGGTAAAGAAAATAGGCAGTCATATGAGAGATTTAATAAAAACATTAGGAGGATATTTAAAAGCAGAAGCAAGTTTAGTATTAGTTTCATTTGTTATTTCCTTAATTGGTTTATATATTTTAGAATTTATGAATTTTAATATTAGTTATCCATTATTGATGGCTTTGTTTATTGGTTTTGTTGATGCTCTTCCAATATTAGGGTCAGGTAGTGTAATGATACCTTGGGCAATTATTTCAGCTTTAAATGGTGATATTTCTTTAGGAATCGCAATTATTGTGTTACTTATTATTATGTCTATAGTAAGACAAATTTTAGAACCTAAATTGGTTAGTAAAAATATAGGTGTTCATCCAATTTTTACTCTAATTGCAATGTATACAGGTTTTAAAGTTATTGGAGTTATTGGTTTATTAATAGGTCCAATTGTTTTGATTATATTCAAAAATATTTTTGCAAGTTTGATAGATCAAGGAGTGTTTAAGACTATTTTTGATAAAAAATAAATGAATAGTAATTGAAAAAAAATTAAAATTATGTTAATATTAGATTATTAGATTTTGTAACTGTAAACTTTTTTTATAAAAAAAGTGAGGGAATACTATGAAAAAATTATATTACAAAATTGAATTGCGGATAGAAAGGATGGATGCTTTTAATAGAAGAGAAGATGATTGGATTAAATATTATAGTACTGGTTATGTCATAATCGACAATGGTAACATAGAAGGATATTTAACAATGGATTTAATATCCGGAATTATTTCAAATTCTGAAAGAATTCATATTCAATTAATTGAACATAATGAAAATAAGGAAGACAAATTCCATACATTTTCTGGTGTATGTGAAGATTTAGAATTACCAGGAGAATATGAGTTAGAAGAAGATCAAAATCCAAACATCTTTGCGGAAATACTTTTTATAGAATCAGTAAAAAAAGTAGCAAAGCAGAAAAAAATAAGACAAGAACTAAAACGAGTAAAAACATTACATCCAATTTTATCGTAGAAATAAGACGTGTGAAGTTCACACGTCTTAAAACATTATTTTATAGTAATTTCATATCATTATCAGTTAAATTATCGATATTCCAGTTTGAGAAAACAATTATGCTATCATCGTTGGAAGATTGTAAAAACTTAATTTTCTTAGGAAGTTTTGTTTCTTTATCTACCCAAATGATTCTATTTTCAGTTTCAATTTTATAACATTTTACATTATCTATATTTTCAGTAGAAATCCATTTAGTTAAAGCTAATCTGGTTAATTCACTTCTATCATAATCACTTAGTAAAGTATACATAGGTGATTGAACTGTAAAATCATTATCTTCAATTATTTCAATATCACCAGTTAAAGGATTATATAATTGTGTTTGTTTTGTTTCAGCATTATATAGAAAAATTAAATCATTATCATCAGACTGATGTTCTAATTTATACAAATTATCTTTGTGGGATAATTTCATAATGATTTTTTAAAATGAATTGTTTTCATTATATACTTTTGCTTCTACAGAAATATTATTCTTATTCTTATATTCATTTTCTATATTAAGTACACTTGTTAAGATAGAGTTATTTCTAAAGAAAAATATTATATAAAGAATTACAATGACTAAGATTATAGTTAAAATTGTAAATAAGATTTTCTTTTTCATAGATATCATCCCCTTATTTAATTATTTAGATACAATATAATATAAAATAAAAAAATGTCAAATTTTTTGGGTTCAGTACAAATACCCCCGCTTAATTTTATTCCCATTCGATAGTTGCAGGTGGTTTAGAAGTAATATCATAAACGACCCTATTTACATGAGAAACTTCATTCACAATACGACTTGAAACCTTTTCTAAAACTTCATAAGGAATTTTACTCCAAACGCCTGTCATAAAATCAGTAGTTTCAACAGCACGAAGAGCTACAGTATAATCATAAGTT
Source organism: uncultured Clostridia bacterium (assembly GCA_944392675.1). GTDB lineage: Bacteria > Bacillota > Clostridia > TANB77 > CAG-508 > CAG-269. The sequence continues at coordinate 799 of CALXXK010000076.1, read as the reverse complement.
CTTTCATCACCCATAACACCTACAGATTTTAAATTAGTCAAAACAGCAAAATATTGATTTATATTTTTATGCAATCCTGCATTTGCTACTTCTTCTCTAAAAATACTATCCGCTTCTTTTAAAATATTTAGTTTATCATCTGTAATGTCACCAATAATTCTAATTGCCAAACCTGGTCCAGGGAAAGGTTGTCTGAATACTAAATTTTCTGGAATACCTAATTCTAAACCTGTTTTTCTAACTTCATCTTTAAATAAATCTCGTAAAGGTTCTACAATTTCTTTAAAATCAACATAGTCAGGTAATCCTCCAACATTATGATGGCTTTTAATAACAGAACTTTTACCTAAACCACTTTCTATTACATCTGGGTAAATAGTTCCTTGAACTAGAAAATCTACAGTTCCAATTTTTTTTGCTTCTTCTTCAAAAACTCTTATAAATTCTTCACCAATTATTTTTCTTTTCTTTTCAGGATCAGTAACACCAGCAAGTTTATTTAAAAATCTATCTTTAGCATTAACTCTAATTAGATTAATATCAAATTGATTCCTAAAGATATCTTCAACTTCATCTCCTTCATTCTTGCGAAGTAATCCATGGTCTACAAAAATACAAGTTAAATTTTTTCCAATAGCTTTATTTAATAAAACTGCTGCAACTGATGAATCAACACCACCAGATAAAGCACAAAGAGCTTTTTTATCTCCAATTTTTTCTTTTAAATTTTTAATACTTTCATCTACAAATGATGAAATTTGCCAATCAGCAGTACATTTACATATTTCAAATAAGAAGT
>CALXXK010000075.1 GCA_944392675.1 uncultured Clostridia bacterium | reverse complement strand
TTATCAGAATTTGATGTATTATTTATAGACGAAATACATAGATTAAGCAAAAGTGTAGAAGAAATATTATATCCAGCATTAGAGGACTATACACTAGATATAATAATTGGAAAAGGACCAAGTGCAAGATCAATAAGACTAGATTTACCAAAATTCACATTAATAGGAGCAACAACAAAAGCAGGTTCATTAACAACACCACTTCGTGACAGATTTGGAATAGTGCATAGATTAGAATTGTATAATGTAGAAGATTTAACAAAAATAATAAAAAGGTCAAGTAAAATATTAGAAGTAGAAATAGAAGAAGAAGCGGCAAAAGAAATAGCTAGACGCTCAAGAGGGACACCAAGAGTAGCAAATAGACTTTTAAAAAGAGTAAGAGACTATGCAGCAGTGTTAGGAGACGGAAACATAACCTTAAAAATAGCAAAACATGCATTAAACAAACTAGAAATAGATGAATTAGGTTTAGATGAAATAGACAGAAAACTATTAGATGTAATGATAACCCAATATGCAGGAAGACCAGTAGGAATAGAAGCATTAGCAGCAACAATAGGAGAAGAAATAGACACAATAGAAGATGTATATGAGCCATATCTAATACAAATTGGATTTATAGCAAGGACATTAAGAGGAAGACAAGTATTACCACCAGCATATAAACATTTAGGATATGAAATAGGGGACGTTCCTTAAATCCCTAAAATTAGGGATAATGGGGACGGACCTTTATGAGATTTAGATTAATATTTAGCATTTTTGTCATTTTTGGACGCGTCCCCAAAATGACAAAAATATGGAGAGGAGAGTTTATGAATTTATTATTACACACTTGTTGTGCACCATGTAGTGTGTATTGTATAGATACATTAAGAGCTGAAGGAATAGAGCCAACAGTCTATTGGTTTAATCCAAACATACACCCATATATGGAATATAAAGCAAGAAGAGATTGCTTGAAAGAATATACAAAAAGCATAAATATTGAAGCAATTTTTGAAGAAGAATATGGCTTAGATGATTTTTGCAAAAATGTAGTAAATTCTTTAGAAACTAGATGTCAAGATTATTGTTATCCAGTTCGTTTAGAACAAACCGCAAAATATGCTAAAGAACATGGATATACACATATATCAACAACATTATTAGTTAGTCCATATCAAAAGCATGATATAATTAAAGACTTGGGAAATATAATTGCAGAAAAATATGGATTAGAATTTTTATATAGAGATTTTAGAGTAGGATTTAGAGAAGGTCAAGCAAAAGCTAGAGAAATAGGATTATATATGCAAAAATATTGTGGATGTATATTTTCTGAGGAAGATAGGTATCAAAATAAAATAGAAAAAGATAAGAAAACTATGAATATATATAAATAAAAAGAAAGAGATGAAAAATGAGTGATTTTTATAAAATTGTAAAGAAAATATGCGATGAAAATAAAAAAGTAGCCCTGTTTATAGACATGGATGGCACGGTAGTTGAATATATAGTATATCCAGAAGGAACAATAACTACAAAAACAAAAGGAATATTTTTAAATAAAAAGCCAATATATGTAGTAATTGAGGAATTAAGAAAAATTAATAATATTCAAAATATAGATTTATATATTTTATCATTATCAACAAGTAATATAATTGTAAAGGAAAAAGAAGAATGGCTAAAAAAATATATAGATTTTATAGAGGAAAAAAATTGGATAATTATTAATAAAGAAAAGGGAGAATATAATAAAGAGACTAGAAATTATATAAAAGCAGAAAAAATAAAAGAAAAATTAAAAAATTATGATTGTACAATATTGTTAGATGATGACCATAAAATATTAAAACAAACACAAGAAATATTAAAAGAAAAGTGTTATGTATTTCATGTATCATCAGCAATAGTATAAAATATATGAAAGGATGATTAAAAATGAATGAAACAATTAAAAATTTAATAGAAAGAAGAAGTTGTAGAAAATTCAAACAAAAGCAAATAAAAGATGAAAAATTAGATTTAATATTATACGATGATAAATTACAAGAGAATAAATTTGAAAGGTAAAATATATGAAGAAAAGCTTAAAAATAAAAGACAAAAATTTAATAATTGTCATATTTATAAATTTAATAATTTTTGGAATAACAAATATTTTATTTAATATAAAATATGAGCAAGTAGATGATTTCATAATATACAACCTATATTCAGGACTAGACGGAACATATAACATACATGGAGTATACATACATCCAATAATATGCACAATAATCAGTATTTTTTATAGAATATTACCAATAATAAATTGGCACAGTATATTCCTATTAGGCATGCAATTTATATGCTTCACGATAATAGGATATATAATACTAAAAAAACACAATAATGGAATAGCAATAGTCTTGTATACAATATTTGCAAGCGTATTTTATGTAACAATGTTAATGCTTATACAATATACATCTGTAGCAGCACTTCTAATATTAACAGCATTGATAATCTTAATAGACATACTAGAGAAAAAAGAAAAAACAAAAATAAAATATTTAATTGGAATGTATATTTTATACACAATAGGAATAATGACAAGAATGCAGTCATTATTAATAATTATTCCATTTTTTGGACTATATTTTGCTATAAATTTAGTGAAATATAAATTTCAAAAACAAATACAAAAAGATACAATAATCAAGATGTTAAAATATTATTTAATATATATACTAATTACAGTAGTAGTTTATGTATCAAACATTATAATATATAATTCAGATGAAGTATATAAAAATTATATGGAATATAATGACATAAGAGCAACACTGCATGATATCATATATGTTGATTATGAAGAAAATAAAGAGATATTTGACGAAATAGGTTGGTCAAAAAATGACCATTATCTATTTTACACATTCAATTTTGGAGATGAAGATATTTACTCAAAAGAAAACTTGAAAAAAATTTTAGATTATAAAATACAAAAAGACGGAAAATACAATTTTGATACAAATATAGTTGAAATAAATAGAAATTTTATATCAGAAAGTACAGACTCAATAACATATATATCAATTTTATTTATGGCTTTATTTGTAATAAGTTTATTTAAATCAGATAGAACAAAGGAAAATATATTAATATTTATAGCAACAATAGGAATGCATATTTTATTTATCATAATAGGTAGAAGTATGTTAAGAGTAGTGATACCAGAATATATAATAGGATCGTTACTATTAATATATAATTTAAATTTTAATGTTCAAAGAAATAGCGAAGAAAATAAAGACATTAAAATCAGCGAAAATTATAATATTAAAAATTATAACGAAAAAACGGATAAGAAGAAAATAAATGATAGTACAAAAAATTGCACAATAATATGTTTTATGATATTAATAATATGTATTTTTGTAGGAAACAAATATGACTATGGATATAAATTAGAAAATTATGAAAATTACAGAGAATTAATAAATTACACAAACAATCATAAAGAAAATGTATATTTATATACAGTACCATCATTACAAGATAGATATTTAACATATTCTGTATACCAAATGCCACCCAAAGGAGCCTTTTCGAACTTAAGAGTTATGGGGGGATGGGATATGTATACTCAAAATTACTATGACTTTAAGAAAAGATATAATTTAGATGGGAACTTTTTAGACTTATTAAAAGAAAATGTTTATTTAATAGATGGAGATGTATATTGGTCAGGAAGAAGGTATAAAAATTACAAAGAAAATGTAATTTTAGCAATAAAAGAAAATTATAATGTAGAAGTTACATGCGAAAAAGTAGAAGAATTTGGAAATCTAGCAATCTATAAAATTGTGTCAAATGAATAAAATAGGAGGAAATGTTTTGGATAAGTTAGTTTTAATTGATGGAAATAGTATCATGAATAGAGCTTTTTACGGAATAATGGGAAGTAAATCTTTGACAACAAAAGACGGAAGATATACAAATGCTGTATATGGATTTTTAGCAATTCTTTTCAAATTAATAGAAGATGAAAATCCTAAATATATGGCAGTCGCATTTGATTTAAAAGCTCCAACTGCTAGACATAAAATGTATGAAGGATATAAGGCAAACAGAAAAGGAATGCCAGAAGAACTTGCTGAGCAAATGCCAGTTATAAAAGATATATTAAGAGCAATGAATATAGATATTATAGAAAAAGAAGGGTATGAAGCAGATGATGTTTTAGGAACATTATCTAGATATGGCGAAAAACAAGGACTAGATGTTGTAATACTTTCGGGTGACAGAGATACATTCCAACTAGCGACAGATAAAGTAAGTATTAGAATACCAAGAACAAAAGGCGGAAAAACTGAGACAGATGTATTTGATAGAAATAAAATTATAGAAACTTATGGAATAGAACCAAAACAATTAATAGATGTAAAAGGATTACAAGGAGATAGTTCTGATAATATACCAGGAGTGCCTGGAATAGGAGAAAAAACAGCTTTATCACTAATTCAAAAATTTAATTCTATAGAAAATTTATATGATTTAGTTGAAAAAGGTGAAGCAGGTTTAAAAGGAAAACAAAAAGAAAACATAGAAAATAACAAAGATATGGCTTTTTTGTCTAAAACATTAGGAACCATAAATTTAGAAGTACCAATAGAAGATACCCTAGAGGACTTTAAAGTGGAAGAATGGGACAGACCAAAAGTATTAGAAATTTTTAAAGATTTAAATTTTAATAGATATATTGATAGATTTTCATTAAGGAGCGAAGATACACAAAAAAATGAAGACAAAAAAGAAATTTATAAAGAAGTAGAAAAAGAACTAAAAGAAATAATAGAAATAATAAATAAACAAAAAGAAATGATTTTTTATCTACAAACTGATAATGATGAAAACCAAGAAAAGATTATAAAAGAAAAAATAGTTGCAATTAGTGTGTATAATAAAGAATTAAATGAAGCATATTATTTAGAATTAAATGAAGAAAATATACAAGATTTTAAAGAAATCTTTGAAAATAAAAATATAAAAAAAATAGGTATAAATTTAACAAAAGAATATATTCTATTAAAACAAGTAGGAATTAATATAGATGGAATGTATTATGATATAGCAATAGCAGGATATTTATTAAACCCAACGAACACCAAATTTGATATAGAAAATTTAGCTAATCAATACATTGATTTAGATATAAAAGAAATTATAGGAGAAGAAGAAAAAGGGGAACAAATCAATCTATTTGACAGTATTAGTGAAGATAAAGAAAAAAGGAATATAAAGAAAGAATTTGATTTAATATATGTATATGCAATTTCAAAAATACAAGAAGAAACATTAAAAAAGCTAGAAGAAATAAATGCTAGGGATTTATTCTTTAATATAGAAATGCCAACAGTTGAAGTATTATCAGATATGCAATGGAATGGTATGTATGTAGATAAAGAAGAACTAGAAAGTTTTGGAAAAGAATTAAGTAGTAAAATAGAAGTACTAACTAAAGAGATACATGAAATGGCAGGACAAGAATTTAATATTAATTCAACAAAACAATTAGGTGAAATTTTATTTGAAAAAATGAAATTACCAGTAATCAAAAAAACAAAAAGTGGATATTCAACTGATGTGGACGTATTAGAAAAATTAAAAAAAGAAGATCCAATAATAGAAAAAATCTTAGAATATAGGCAATTAATGAAACTAAATTCAACATATGTTGAAGGATTAAAAGTATATATAAATCCAAAAACAAAAAGAATACATTCATTCTTCCATCAAACAATAACAGCAACAGGAAGAATAAGTTCAACAGAGCCAAATCTTCAAAATATTCCAACTAGGTTTGAACTAGGGAAAAGAGTAAGGAAAATATTTAAACCAGCAGAAGGAAAATTATATGTAGATGCTGACTATTCTCAAATTGAATTAAGAGTATTAGCTCATATTTCAGGAGATAAACATATGATAGAAGCATTTAACAATAATCAAGATATCCATAAACAGGCAGCTTCAAAAGTATTTAAAACACCAATGGATGAAGTAACAAAAGAGCAAAGAAGTAATGCAAAAGCTGTAAATTTTGGAATAGTTTATGGTATAAGTGATTTTGGTTTGGGTGAGCAATTAGGAATTTCTAGAAAACAAGCTAAAAAATATATTGATGAATATTTAGAAGAATATAAAGGAATAAAAGAATTTATGGATAATATAACAGAAAAAGCAAAAGAACAGGGGTATGTGGAAACATTATTTCATAGAAGAAGATATATTCCAGAACTTAAGTCAAACAATTATATGGTAAGACAATTTGGTGCAAGGGCTGCAATGAATACTCCAATACAAGGAACTGCAGCAGATATAATGAAAATAGCAATGATAAATGTTTATAGAGAATTAAAGCAAAGAAATTTGAAATCAAAAATAGTACTACAAGTACATGATGAAATGATGCTAGAAAGTCCAAAAGATGAAATAGAAGAAGTAAAAAAAATAATAAAAGAAAAAATGGAAGGTGCTATAAAGTTAAAAGTGCCATTAATAGCTGATATTTCAGAAGCGGAAAATTGGTATGAATGTAAATAGGTAATTTGTAACATTTAGAAAAGGAGCAATATAAAATCAGGAAAAACAAGGAGAGAGAAGTTTGAAAAAAATATTTGCAAATAAGAAATTAATTATTTTTATAATAATTATTATCATAGTATTTGTTTTTCTGGGGATGTTTAAAGATAAAATACTAAAGATAATATATCCACAAAATTATAA
>CALXXK010000074.1 GCA_944392675.1 uncultured Clostridia bacterium | reverse complement strand
AATAAAGATATATAAATGAATATTAGTATGCATAGAACAGCTAAAAGCCTTGAATTAGTAGAAGTAGAGGTTTATGGCTGTTTTATATTATGCTCCTATCTCTTTTTGCACAAAACTTTGATAATGGTTGGTTTTTATGTATAAAATTTTTTTTCAATATATTATATATAATTATTTCCCAAAAATAAAAAAAAACTTGATTTTGGGAAATCAGACTGATATAATATTTGTGATGTGATTCTAAAGGAGAATTTTAATATAAGTACTAAATAACATATTTTTAATGCAGTTCAAAATTTTATAAATCCACAAAGTCGTGAAGAAATTTTATATATATTAATAATGCAACTTGAAATTTCAAATTGAATAATTGATATGGAAAATGGAGATATAAAAATAATGAAGAGTTAAAGGAGATTATTAAGAAATGGTAAAATAGATGGATAATACAATTTCTAACATTATATTAAATCGTGAATAAGTATAAGTAGAAGTGAGGAATAATGAAAATGGATTTAAATGAAAAATTAAATTATGAGGCGAAAAGGACTATAAATATAGCAGATAGATGGTATTCAGAGACTATAAGTGAATGCATAAAATTACAAACATTAAAACGAGAAATCTCTGAAGAAGAATATGAAGACTCAGCCAAAAAGATAGGAACGAAATTAGCATTAATGTGCGAATATTATTTAAAAGGGTTATTATTGCCACATTTAGATATTACTATTCCAGATTATGATAATGATTTACAGTTAATAGCATCTCAATTAACAGATGATGAAAAGTATAAATTAATTATAAATGATGATACTGTTGTTAATACCATATTTGAAAAATATAAAACTATTCGTGGAATGTCTGAGAAGAAAATAAGAAAGTTACAAGGTGTATCTGTTAAAGTGTTTGGGCATGAATTAAATAAAATGGTAGGAACATTAACCATGGGGAAAGAATTATTATCTAAGATTTCACCTCAAATTAGAAAAAATATTTATAGAGAAATGAAACATTATTTTTATCCACTATATAATAAAAGTGGAACATATACAGATGATGAATTAATGCAAAGAATATCTCAATCTAAAAAAGAATTTTTTACTTATGATAGTTCAGAATCATTTATAGATGAAGAAACAGATCCAAACATATTTGAAAGAATAAAAAAATATGAAAAACTTTTGTCAAAAAAAGAAGTTAGTGAAGCATTTCCTAAATCAAGATACGGACATTTGGATGAATATGTACCTAATAATGAATTTTTATTGTTTTTAGCTGAAGCGATTAGAAAAAGTTTAAGATTAGAATATGAAAATATAATTACTATTTCTGATTCAAATGATTATCCGGGTCTTATTGAAGGAATCTTTGCTGAAGGACTGGATATTAGTCATTTTACTGGAAAAAAAATAAGAAATATATTTCCAGATTTAAATTCAAAAATATATGTGTTTGATGGGAACAACGGTGAAGTGACGAGAGTTTATAACTTAGATAAATATGTTTATGATGATAGTTATATTTACGAAGCTGGAAAAGAGGAATTTTTACCAATTTTGATAGAAGGTAATGAATTTTTATATAAATTGCATACTAAAGGAATGAGTGATGAGGAAAAAAAACAATACGATAGTTTTGCGTCGTACTATAATGAACCACAAACATTTATAAACATAAATGAGGATGAAGAAGCTTTAACTAGTACTAGTTTGATGTACTATGAAAATGGAATTCCTAAAAGTATTGAATATAAAAATGGAATGATATTTTCTCAAAATTGTGAAATAACAAAAAAATTAGTTGATATTGTTAATGAATATGAACATCAAAATCAAGAAGTAATACATAGACCAACTAATGTTGAATTTGAAAACAGTGTTTCTGAAGAAATGTTAGTTTCTGGATTTAACAGTACAATTCTAGGTGAATTAACCTCAGAACAAAATAGAGATGTAGAAGTTGAGGTGGAAAAATAATGATTAGTTCTAATACTTATTCAGAAGTGTTTGAAATATTATCACTTATGGATAAAAAAGTTGTTATGAAAATACCAGAAAAAATATTGATGAATATAAAATCAAGAAGAAATATTAATTATAAATTGAATCTTACACCAGATAATCTTTTTAGTAATAGTATTGTTTCTAAAGAAGCTCTTGAAATAATTGCATGTTTGGATGTTAATTATTGGATGGACAAAGAAAAAAATGAAGAGTTGAGAAAAAAATATTATGAAAAAAAAAGTAATAATAATATAAATGTTATTTTCCCAAATAATAAAAATGTAGAAAATAAGTTATGTATAGATGTGTATAAAGAAAATAAATTCAAATCTATTTTAAATAAATTAAAAGTTTTCCTAAAAATAAATTAAATACTTCTTTTATATAAAAAATAGAGTATAAATTATTAGATTAAATGTATTACAAATTTCTGGGAAAACGAAAGAGTAGGGGGGATAGCCTATATTTTCATAATACATAAGATGATAAGATTTTAATTTTTATAATAAAAAGTTGGAATTGCTATTAGAAAAAATTTTGTGCAATCTTCCATTTAGGTAAAAAATAAATTTTGAAATTATAAAATTTTTTAAAAAACAAAAATATAAAAATAATTCAAATGTAATATGGTAAATTAAAAAATTATAAATTTATAATTTTAAATTTTAAATTTAAGTTTTAAAAATTTGTGATTTTAAAAAACGAACAAATGTTGCTTGTAAAAAACATATAAATAATAAAATTGATTTTGAAAATTAATTCTTCAATTATAGAATTAATATTGTAATTTGCTTTAAAATCAATTTTAAGCTCTTATAATTATATAGATATAAAATTTATCATGTTTGTATAAAAAATGTATATATAGATTCTCGTTAATATTAAGTTAAATATATTTGAAATTTTAACGAATTAAAATGAGCTTTAAGTTGTTTTTATATTTAACTAATATAACTTGTCAGCTATATCTAAAGCTAATTATTGATTTAAGTAACTTTTATTAGAAGAACATTAAATTTTCTAGACATTTTTACTGAAATTAGTGAAATATATAGTTATATAAAAATAGGTAAAAAAATGTTTAAAAAAGCGACACACGAGAATCGATTTTAAGCCGTTTTTATTTTTTAGGCATATAGTTTGTTGTTAGCAAAATAAGGCAAATATAGAGAAATAGGCATTTTAGAGAGTTTTCAAAAAATTAATGCAAATTAATATATAAAAATAAAATATATAATAAGAAAAAATTATAGATATAAATTTAAAATTAAAATAAGTAAATAATTATAGAAATGAAATTATTTATACAAAATAAAAAAATGGCTTAAAATTAATTTTAGAAGTCTATATAAATATAGATGTAACAAGTAATACAAAAGATTATAATAAGAATAGAAATAAATTAATATAATAGAACATTAATAGATATAAAGCAGTCAAAAGCCTTAAAACTGTAATAATAGAGGTTTATGGCTACTTTATATTTTCTCCTATCTCTTTTTGCACAAAACTTTGATTTTGTGCAATGTTATAATTTTAGACTAAATAAAAAAATAGAAGAAAATCTATACATCTTCTCCCTACTTTTTCACTATAAAATAAAATTTATTAAAAATAAAATTATAATTATTTAAATCTTCTTAAATATAATTCCATTTTATCAATAAATTCTTCATTATTTTTAGTTTGAGTCATTTGACTAATTACTTGTTCAGTAACATCTGCCACAGGTAAACTATTCAAAGCTTTTCTTAAAGCAAATACTGTTTCCATTTCTTTTTTAGTTAATAATAAATCTTCTCTTCTTGTGCCAGACTTATTAATATCGATAGCAGGAAATATTCTCTTTTCAGATAATTTTCTATCTAAATGAACTTCCATATTACCTGTTCCCTTAAATTCTTCAAATATTACATCATCCATTCTACTACCAGTATCTATTAAAGCTGTTGCTAATATAGTTAAGCTTCCACCATTTTCTATATTTCTTGCAGCACCAAAGAATTTTTTTGGTTTATGTAATGCTGCTGGGTCAATACCACCTGATAATGTTCTCCCTGAAGAAGGTATAACTAAATTGTATGCTCTTGTTAATCTTGTGATACTGTCTAATAATATAACAACATCTTTTTCATGTTCTATTAATCTTTTAGCTCTTTCTAATACCATCTCTGCAACTTTAACGTGGTGTTCTGGTAATTCATCGAATGTAGAATGTATAACTTGACCTTTTATAGAACGTTTCATATCTGTAACTTCTTCTGGTCTTTCGTCAATTAGTAATACAATTAATTCAACTTCTGGATTATTTATACTTATACTATTTGCAATTTTTTTGATAAGTGTTGTTTTTCCAACTTTAGGAGGTGCAACAATCATACCTCTTTGTCCTTTTCCTATTGGTGAAATTAAATCAATAATTCTAGTTGCATAATCATTTGATACAGTTTCCATTTTTAATTTTTCATTAGGAAATATTGGTATTAATTCATCAAATCTCTTTCTCTTCATTGCTTTTTCAGGATGCTCACCGTTAACTTCACCAACAAATATTAAAGATGGAAATTTTTCACCTTCTTTAAATCTAGAAATTCCCTTTACTATATCTCCATTATCTAATTTAAATCTTCTTATTTGAACCATTGATACATAAACATCTTTATCGCTTGATAAATAGTTATCTCCTCTTAAAAATCCATAACCATCTGGTAATATATCTAATATTCCTTCAACTATTTCATCACCCTCATTTGTTAGCTTATAGTCGATTATAGGTTCACCATTACTGTCATATTGTCTCTCTGTTTCATGTTTGTTATTCTGATCTTTTTCATCTAATGGATGTAATAAAGAGTTATTGTTATCGCCTAAAACTTGTTTTAAAATAGTAATTAGTTCTTCTTTTTTTAATTTTGAAATATTTTTTATATTATGCTCTTTTGCTAGACTTTTTAAGTCTAATAGTGTCATATCTTCTAATTTATTTAACATTAATTTCCTCCTTGAATTTAGTACAAATTTATAATATTATATTTTATTTAATTATAACTGGGAATTTAAAAGAATCATAACTAATAATATTATTATAGCACAAAAAGTTAGAAAAATAAACAAAATTAATAAAAAAGTTCCTTTTTTTGGAAAAATATTTGATTTTTTTGTTTTTTAAGATATATTCCATTTTCACTATTTATATAATAATATAAAAGGATATAGTTTTATTTAATAAAAAAATAAGAAAAAAGTATATCATTATATAATATTAGAAATAAATAATTGTTAAAGTTTCAGCAAAATTAAAAATCCTTAATAAAAACTAAGGATTACATACCATTATCCACGTAAACTCGTTCATTAGGATAATACATATCTAATTTTTCTCTTGCAGTTTGTTCTATAAATTCTAAAGAATTGACATTTTCTTGTTGTTTAGATAATTCGCCATTATATTCTTTTTGTTCTTGAATTTTTTGTGACAATTCTACACTTTCATCATTATATTCATTTAATGTTTTTTGTTGATTTACTAAAGTGAATACAACATAGACACCTATTATTCCTATAAAAAATCTTTTTATTAATTTACTATATTTTCTCATCATTCGCTCCATAAATATATAATTATAAATTCTATAATTATATATTCTACTTTTTTTTTCAAATCCCTTCTTTTATTTTCAAATTTTTACACTTTTTATTTTATCATTTAGTAATTTAATGTATAAGAACGTCGAAATATTTGATTTTGTTAATGTTCTATTTTTTTACTAAATAATTTTTTTGAATAATTTGTAGAAATTTTTTTAATGTTGATAATAATAAATGATATAGGTTTAAAAAAGATCTTTCTTAATATCTTAATTATATATGTAAAAGGAATTGATATTATTTTAAAAATTTTAATTATTATCATTTTAAAACAATTTATTATTTTTACATTTATTTTTATGATATAAGAACTAATTGATAATATATAAATAATTATTCCTATCAATACTGCTAGAAACATAAATAGTCTAATTTCTCCATCATTGAAAACAAATATAGAGTATAATAAAATTATTCCTGCTAAAATCCAAAATAAGACATCTTCTACATATGTGATAAAATCATTTGTTTTAAAAGATTTTCTTAAAATTCTAAAAAAATCAAATAATAAACCTATTAAAATACCATTTATAATAAATATTCCAAATAAGCATGCTTGATTTTCAATCATTATTTGAGCTCCTTTTAATTATTTATATTATTTAAATATTTTGCTTATTAAACTTCCTTTATTTGTTTTCTCAGTATTTTTATCGCTATATGCTAAATTTGAAATATCTCCTTCTACAATTACTTCTGATGTGTCAATACTTAATTTATTTATTCTAATATTTTCTCCTTTTACAGTAAGCATTCCTAGTTCTGTTTCAAGTATAACAACTTGGTCATCAAAACTTAGAACATCCAAAACTCCTGATATACTTAGCTTTCCCCTATTTTCTAATATTAAATTTTGAATTACTCCAGTACTCATAGTTTTTCTTTCATCTATAGTCATAATATCCTCCCCTATCTGATAATTATTTTTCCTGATATTTATATGTATTCACAGTTTGTCTTATTTAGAACTTGGAAAAAGAAACTTCTATTTGAAAAAGATAAAATTTACATTTTGAACACAAAAATATTATAAATCATTCAATTTATGTTGACTTTTTTGAATGTGTGATATATTATTTACATAATAGAACTGTATATTAAAATCAAAAGGTTATTTTGATTATATAAGGAGGAAAATAATATGAAACTTATACGAAATGACTTTTATTTTCATTTGTATGGACGGCATAGACTTGTAACTGGTTCTTGCT
>CALXXK010000073.1 GCA_944392675.1 uncultured Clostridia bacterium | reverse complement strand
GCATATAATATAATGGCTATAAGTTATGAGGGCAGTATAAGTCATAGAATGATTGCTATGGTTGCTGAAGGCTTCCGCCCAGTAGTATGTTTAAAATCAGAGATAGGACTAGAAAAACAAGAAGATGGAACATATCATATAGTAGATACAGTAAGAACAGGAAAAATAACATTTGGAGAGCCAACATGGGAAGGAGACAATGCAAGTGTGACAGTAGGCACAAATACAAACTTTCAAATAGAATACCAAATAAACGGAGTAGATGAAGGAATTTGGACAAAGATAGCAAATAATGGAACAATAACTGGATTAAAAGATAGAGACACAGTATATGCAAGATTAACAGATGGAACAAATCATGGAGAGTATACAAGTATAAATATTATAAAAGGAATGACAGGAGCAGAGGTAGCCGAAAATCCAAATGAATATTATGGAAAAACAATAACAAATTATACATGTCCAAATAGTGCAGGAGTAAGTGCATGGCAAATATTCCATGCTGATGAAAATAATATATATTTAATAGCAAATGATTATGTGCATAGAAACTATATTCCAAAAGGAAAAGAAGGAAGTTCTATACGCTATAATAGTGATTATACATTGGCAATGGATGATGTAGTAGATGATTACGATGGTTCATCAGACATAACAGAAGAAAAAATAAAAGAATTAAACAATGATTATTTTAATGTAAAGAAATATACAAGCACATATACTAATATGCTAGCAGTAGCATATATGTTAGATACAAATGTATGGAGTGTATTTAAAGGAGAGCAAGCAGAATATGCAATAGGAGGACCAACAATAGAGTTATTATTTGAATCATATAATAATAGATATGGTACTGAATATGTAGCAGAAGCAACAAGTAAAACAGGATATCAAATAAAGAAAAAATCGAGTGACTCATGGAGTAATTCTATATCAGGTATGTTAAATACAACAGATGGATTGTATGTAATACCATCAAAAAGTAAAGCATCGGAATATTGGCTTGCTAGTCCGTCCGCTGGCGATTACACTTACTATGTAAGTGGTGTGTTCTATGATGGTCGTGTGGCCTTTGGCACCTACTCTTACGATCACGCTTCTGGCTTCCGCCCGCTAGTTTGTCTAAAATCTAGTACTAGAATTACACAAGAAGACAATGGAGATGGATATATAATAAAATAAACATAGCAAGATTATAAGTCTTGCTATTTTTTATTTAATATAGTAAAATTAAAACCATATAAAAATCAAATATAAGAAGGTTTTAAAGTATGTTCAATAAAAAAAGAAATAGGGAACAAGAAGAAATTCCCAAAGCACTAAGGAAAATGAAAAAAAATAAAGAAGATGATCTACCAAAAGCATTAAAACATATGGAAGAAAATGAATACAATACCAAAAGCCAAAAACCTAAACATGGAAAAAACAAAAAAGCAAAGATAAATAAAAAGCTAAAAAAGATTATTCTTATTATATTAATCATAATAATATTAGTAGTTGGAATTATTTTAGGAGTATCAGCTCATCAATGGAAAAAATTATCACAAGAAATGATGAATAATGAAAATTCTAGCGTTATAGATACAGAAGGAAATGTAATTGCTAAACTTGGTAGTGAAAGAAAAAATATAGATATATCAATAGATCAAATACCAGACAACTTAAAAAATGCTTATGTTGCAATTGAAGATGAACGTTTTTATTCACATCATGGAGTAGATATAAAAAGAACAGCATCAGCTATTGCATCATACATAATACATTTTGGTTCATCTTCATATGGAGGAAGTACCATAACTCAACAATTAGTAAAAAATTTAACAGGAGACTCTACAGATAGTATTTTTAGAAAAGTTAAAGAATGGTGGAAAGCATGGCAATTAGAAACATGCTTATCAAAAGATGAGATTTTAGAAGGATATTTAAATATTATCTATGTTGGACCAAGTATATATGGAGTAGAAGCAGGAGCAGAATATTATTTTAGTAAAAATTGTAGAAATTTAAGTTTAGCTGAATGTGCATTTTTAGCTGGAATTAATCATTCACCTAATTCATATAACCCATTTACAGATGAAGATAATTCTGAAAAAATAAAAAATAGAACCAAAACAGTACTTTCTAAAATGTTAGAACTAGGCTATATAAATGAAACAGATGAACAAAATGCATCAGCTGAAGTTGATAATGGATTAAACTTCAAAAAAGGAGAAATACAATCAGGAAATGGTGTATATTCTTATCATACAGATGCTCTTATAACAGATGTCATAAATGATATCTCTGAAAAATACAATATTTCTGAAACATTTGCTACTAACTATGTAAATATGGCTGGATTAACAATTAATAGCACACAAGATTCTTCTATACAAAAACAAGCAGAAACAGAGTTTGAAAAAAGCAAATATAGTAAACCATCTAAAAATGGAGGGGATTCATCTCAAGCTGCGATGGTAATTATGGATCAATCTAATGGCCAAGTATTAGCATGTGTAGGAGGATTAGGAAAAAAGACTGAAGCAAGATCTTTAAATAGGGCAACTCAAAGTATTAGGCAAACAGGTTCTGCGATTAAACCTTTAGCAGTTCTTGCACCCGCAATTGATAAAAAAATAATAACGGGGGCATCTATATACGACGACACTGAAAAAGATTTTGAAGGAGGATACCATCCTGTAGATTATAGTAAATCATTAGGTAATATAACTGTAAGAAGAGCTGTAGAATCTTCTCAAAATATTCCTTTTGTTGAAATTATGGAAGAATTAAAGCCCAAAAATGCAATTAAATATATGGAAAAAATGGGAATAACAACCCTAACTAAAGAAGACGAAAACTTAGCTTTAGCACTTGGTGGATTACAACACGGAATTAGTCCTTTAGAGATGGCTGGTGGATATGCAACAATAGCTAATGATGGAGAATATATAGAACCTGTATTTTATAGTAGTATAAATAATAAATCAGGAGAAAAGATTTTAGAACCTAAACAAAAAACCAAAAGAGTATTTTCAAAAGAAGTTGCTTATATACTAAAAAATATTTTAACTCAACCAGTAAATGGAGCAAATGGAACAGCAACTTATTGTAAAATATCTGGTGTAGATGTAGCCGCTAAAACAGGAACTACAGATGAAAATTATGACAGATGGCTTTGTGGTTTTACTCCATATTATACAGCAGTCGCTTGGTATGGATATGATCAGAATGAAACTGTAGAATTTAATAAAAAAAATCCCGCAGGTTTATTATGGGCTAATGTAATGTCAAGAATACATGCAGGTTTGAAAACTGCCACATTTGAAAAACCAAGTGGTGTTACATCAAGAACTATATGTTCTGAAACAGGAAAAGTTGCAAGAACAGGATGTAAAAACACTTATACTGAATATTTTTTATGGCTTACAGTACCAGATTTATGTGATAAACATTCAGGAGATGAATTAGAAAGCACTACAGATAATAATATAACTAATAACGTACAAGAAGTAATTAAAAATATTACACATGATATCGATGCTGAAGATCCTCAAGAAATACAAAGAAATACAAATGTAACAACCATTACACAAACCAATACAAACGAAAATTCAAATACTACACAAACAAATACTACTAATAATTATACAAATACAAATCAAAATTCTAATACATCAAGTAATAATACAAATGTATCTCATAATACTACAAACAATACAAATACATCAAACACAAATACCGAAAATACAAATAATACTTCTACATCAAATAATAATATGAATTCAAATAGTAATGTAACAAATAATTCATCATCTAATACTAGTACCAGTAATATAATTGAAACAGATGAATAGAAGATAGAAATATTTCAATTATGGTATCTTTCCAAAAAATGTTGACTTTACCATTTCTCACACATATAATATAAATAGCTATATTTATAATTAAATAAGCTTTTATATTATTATAAAGAAGGTGCCAATATGGACACAATAGTATTAAAATTTGGAGGGAGTTCAGTTGCAGATAATGAAAAGTTAAAAATAGTAGCTGAAAAAATTATTAATTTATATGAGAAAGATAACAATATTGTTGTTATACTTTCAGCTCAAGGAAAAACAACAGATAGATTAATTCAAGAAGCAGAAGAATTATCAAATTCTGTTAGTGACAGAGAAATGGATATGTTATTAAGCACAGGAGAACAAGTTTCTATTGCCAAACTAAGCATATTACTGAATTCTTTAGGATATGAGGCAATATCATTAACAGGATGGCAAGCAGGTATTTATACAAACAATACCAATAAAAATGCACTTATAGAAAATATTAATACATCAAGAATTCAAAAAGAATTAGAAAAAAGAAAGATTGTTATAATAGCAGGTTTTCAAGGAATAAATGAAAACATGGATATAACAACATTTGGAAGAGGAGGTTCAGATACTACAGCTGTTGCTGTTGCAGCAGCATTAAAAGCTAAAAATTGTTATATATTTTCAGATGTTGACGGAGTATATACAACAGACCCTAATAAGATATCAGATGCTAAGAAATTATCGGCATTATCATATGATGAAATGTTGGAAATTTCAAGCGAAGGAGCAAAAGTGCTTCATAATAGAAGTATTGAAATAGGGGAGAAGTATAAAATTCCTATTATAACTAAATCTACTTTTAATAATAAACCAGGAACAGTGATATCTGATATTATTGAAGAAAATACAATTAAAAGTATTGTAAAGAAAGATTGTTCTAGAATATCTATTATTGGAAATGGTATTATTAGAAATGTAACAGCAATTAAATCTGTTTTAGATATAATTGAAAAAAATAAATTAGATATGTTGGAATTTGATGTTTCAGAAAGTAAGATTAGTGTAGTTTTTAAGAATATTATAGATGATAAAATTTTGGATGAGATTCATAAAATAATAGTATAAATTATAATTAAAGATAAAAAATATTTACTTATGTAAACATTTGTGCTATAATATTAATTATAAAAAAATATAAGTAGGAGGGATTACATGAAAACACGGGACTATAAAGAATCAAAACTAAAGCATGATTTAATTCAGGATTTACGACATGAAAAAAAGAAAGGAAAAAAATTCGTATATAGAAAATTAACACCTAAGGAACTTGAAAAAGTAAGAAAAAAATATGAATATATTCCCATGGAATTACTAATAACAACGAGAAGATTTGCTAATATACGATATATAAAAAATAGTATATTAAAAGATATTCATTATGCTTACTTACGTCATCAAAAAATTTTAGTACGGAAATTTAAATTTTCATATGTTGACATCCTTAATGAACATCATTTAGATTATAAGATAAAATGTAAAATTATTTTATAGCCTACTTAAAGGAGCCAAATTTTTTGGCTCCTCTATTTTTAAAGGTATAGTTCTAACACTAGATCTTTAAATCAAAATAATTGAAACTTCGATGGAAATATCTCATATATTCCATCTGCATTAATTGAATATCCATAATCTGGATTAAAATTTTCTATCCTAGTATTATATGGAAAATTCTCTTTAAGGTAACATATAAATTTTTCCCTAACATATTGCTCTCCATGATTTACTAAAATAGATTTTGGACTAGTAAGATTCAGAAAATTCAATAATTCATTTCTTTTAGCATGTGCAGATAATTCTCCGCTCATAATTATGTCACAATAACGAGTTTGAAGATATCCACCATATTCAATGTTAGCACCTTTTGGTGTATTGATTAATTCACACCCCTTTGAATCTGTGGTACAATGACCTGGAAATGCAATTAACACATCATCTTGACTAATTGCCTTTGTGATAAAAGTTTTTATTGCTCCATATGACGCCATTCCAGATGGTGAAATAATAATAGAAGGGTTATAACTATCCAATAATTTTCTACAAATTTCATTTCTTTGTTTACTTGGTATAAAATGAAAATTCTGAGGTAGAAAATTTTTCATACTTGGATTTAATCCTAAATTATTAAATCTAAATCTATTTGTTATTTCACAAGCTGATGTTCCTCCTTGCCATACAGGAATGTTTTTAGAAAGTAACCCTTTATCTTGCATTAATTTTATATAATAGCATATTTCTTGGGTCCGTCCCATAGCAAAAGCAGGAATTATCACTTTCATCCCTTGGTGTATCGCTTTTTTGATATTACTACATAAAATAGGTTTAAACCTTTCATCTGTAGAATCTACATCACCATATGTTGATTCACAAACTACTAGAGAATATGGAGTTCTACGATTTTCAGCTGGGATTTCTTTTATATCAAAAAATAGATTTTTATTATTATAATCTCCTGTAAAAAGTATTTTTATATCATCTCTATTATCATATGTGAATTTTACTTCAATTGCAGAAGCTCCAACAATATGTCCATTTTGAAAAAAGGTAACTTCAACATTTTTCTTAGGACAAATCTTTTGATTAAAAGATACTCCTCTTATTTGAGAAAATAGTTGTTCAACATCTTCTCTAGTATAACTAGGATACGTTTTATGCTTACAATTAGTCTTCCATGCTTCGTTAATTGGAATATCAATTAAACCATATCCAGGTTTTGACATGTAAATAGGACCTCTATATCCTTGATTTACGAGTAGTGGCAATAAACCTATGTGGTCAATATGATTATGTGTAATTAACACAAAATCAATTTTCTGGGTGTCAAAAGGAATAACCTCATTTAAATCCAAATGACCTAGATTATCATTTCCTTGAAAGCAACCACAATCCAACAAAAATCGTATGTTCCTATTATCAGGAAGATGTCCACTCCCCAAAAAGCAAGAACCAGTTACAAGTCTATGCCGTCCATACAAATGAAAATAAAAGTCATTTCGTATAAGTTTCATATTATTT
>CALXXK010000072.1 GCA_944392675.1 uncultured Clostridia bacterium | reverse complement strand
CCTTGTCCTACATAGTCTATTTCTATATCTTCTGCATTTTCTTTGTCTGGTATTGGGGTTACTTCAAATGTATTTCCGTTTCCTGTTGTTACATCATATGACCCGTCTCCATTGTCTATTATGTCTGTATCTTTGTCATTTACTATTCCTTCGTCTTCTAGTCTTTGGAAATAGTCATCTACATTTATATTTCCTGCTCCCTTTGCAATTTCTGTTTGCTTTGCTAATTCTAGTTGTTCTTTGTCTTGAGCTATTTCCCATTCTTCACTTGCATTTTGAGCTTGTTTTATTAGTCCATTGTCTCCTGATAACATTGCTATACTTACTCCTGCTAATATTAGCAAGACCACTATTGTTACTACTAGTGCTACTAGTGTTACCCCTTTACTTTGCTTTATGGATATCTTTTTTAATATATTTTTTTGCTCTTCATATTTTGCTTTTTTTCTTATTTTTTGTCCTTTCATCGTTTGTTTTCCTCCCTTTATTTTTTATAAAATTTTATTTATTATACTTTGCTATAACAAAATCATGAACATTCACTTTTTAAACTTCCTTACTACTAGAATCTGATTAATTTATTATATTTAAATTATAAAAAACTAAATTTTTTCCATCAATATTCTTTTTTAAAATAATAACTTTAACTATATAATAATTTACATAATTGTTTGTTTTTAGTGTAAAAAATTTTAATATATTTGCATTTTATACATAACATCTTATGTATAATTTTACACCATTCATTCCTAACATTCAAGCATTTATTATATTTGTCATTTATTTGTAATATGTTTGTAATAATTTTTTTTGCATATTGCTGTTTCCTTTTAAATTTTGTATAATTACATAATTTATCATGTATAATGAGGAAATTTTTCCTTTTTTTGCTATACTTAACTTATATTTTATTTAAGGAGACTAAATTGAGGTTTAAGAGATTAAAGGATTTACGAGAAGATAATGATATTTTTCAAAAAGATGTTGCAAAATTACTAGGTATTTCTCAACAATATTATTCTGAATATGAAAATGGAAAACGTACCATTCCAATACAGCACTTAATTACTCTTGCTAAATTTTATGGAACTACCATTGATTATATTGTTGGTCTTTCTGATGAAAATTCAAAACTTAATAATAAAAAAACAAGTTAAAAAACAACCTTTACTTTGACATTTTTCAAAGTTATTAAAGGTTGTTTCGTAACTATTATAATATTTTATCTTATATTTCCATCTGACTCCCCAAAAAGCTTGCTGCTGATTGTGCTACTTTTTTCTCCGCTTCTGTCATTTTTGTTTTTGCTTCTTTTGACATTAATATTACAGTTCCTATTGTATCTCCATTTGAAACTATCGGATAAACTATTTGTGCATTGTGTTTTCTTTCTGGATTATCATTTTTTGTTATTGGCATTGCTATATCACTATTATCTTTACTTGTGTATACTTCTTTATCTTCCATTAGTTGTTCTAATTCTTTACTTATATCTTGCTCTAGAAATTCTTTTTTTGAACCTCCAGAAACAGCTATTATTGTGTCCTTATCTGTTATACATGCAATATGTCCAGTTGTTTTTGATAATGTTTCTGCATATCCTGCTGCAAATTCTGATAATTCCCCTATAGGTGAATATTTTTTTAATATTACTTGACCTTCTCTGTCAGTAAAAATTTCCAGAGGATCGCCGTTCCTTTATTCGCAATGTCTTTCTTATTTCTTTCGGTATTACAACTCTACCTAAATCATCTATTCTTCTTACAACTCCAGTTGCTTTCATTTTTTTCCTCCTTTTAAATTTATGTCTACTCTTATTATTTCAAATGAAGAAAAAATTATACATTTTTTCTAAAAAAAACATATAAGAAAGTCTTATATGCTTTTATCAGATAATATTAAAATTCATTATAATAATTATTTTGTAATACCTTTTAATCTTTTATATTTTATATAAACTATAATTCCTATCACAGATATTACTAATATGATTCCTAATATTACTTTACTAATTCCTGTTTTAGGTAATACTAAATTACTAGTTGTTTTATCTAGTTCTTTTCCAGTATTTTGATTTAGATTATTATTAGTATTATTGGTATTATCATCGTTATTAATATTATCATCATTTGTTTCAAATTGTTCTACTTTTATTGATTTTTGTACAATATTTCCTGCTTCATCTTCTATCGTTACTTGCTCTACTGCATTTTCTGTATATTCTTTTGTTAATGCCTTTTTATCTTCAGATAAATTCCATCCTTCTACTTCTTTTATTTCTTCATTTGCTATTATTTCTACTGTAACTACATCAACATCTTTTTTATAATTTATTTCTACTTCTGGTGCCTGTTTGTCTATATTATCAACATTTACATTAACTTGAACAGAATTTCCTGCAATATCTTTTACTTCTATTACTTCTTTTGCATTTTCTGTATATATTTTTGACAATTCTGTTTCATCACTTGATAATTCCCAATCATCAATATTTTGTACTTTTTCATTTGCTTTTAATATTACTTTTACATTTGTATTAGTTTTAGTATTAGGTGTATATTCTATTGTTACTTCTGGTGCTTCTATGTCTTTGTTTTCATCATGTCCCGGATTTTCTTCATCTCCACCTGGATTTTCCTCATCTTTATTTATATTATTTATTTCTATAGTTTGTGTTATAACTTCTCCTCTTGTATTTTCTATTGTAATTTCTTCTTTTGTATTTTCACTATATTCTTTACTTAATGTTGTTTTATCACTTGATAAATTCCATCCTTCTACTGGATTTAATTCTCTATTTGTTTCTATTGTGACTGTAACATTATTTTTTGTTTCTTCTGTTTCGCTATAATCTATTTTAGCTGTAAATTGTTCATATGCTTCATTTGATAATACTGGTGTTTTAGGTATATATGTTTGTTTTTCATAATGTTTTATTCCTGGTTCATATATAGTAGAAAATTTTTTATCATTATCTACCAAAGTATTATTGCCTATCATAAAATATTCATAATTTCCAGTAGTAGTATTATATCTAGTGTCTGCTGACACATCAACAGCATACCACAATTTGTCATCTGGATGATATAAGTAATTCCATAAATGATTTTCATCATTATTATCTTTTTTTATTGTTCCCATTACACTTATTGTATTTAAACCTGATTTCTTACATAATAAATCAAATAATCTTCCCAATCCTTCACTTGTTGCTCTTTGATTCATTAAAGCTCCATATGATGAATTATCAATTCCGTCTTCTTCATCTCCTTCTGTTTCCACTCTCATACATATATAGTCATGAATATTTTTTGCTGTTTCATATATACTATTTGCTTTACATTGTTCTACAACTTCATCTACTTTATCATTAAAAGCTTTATATTCTGCATTTTCTTCCATTTTTGTTTCTACACTTATTTGCGTAATTTGTGCTTCTGTTCTTTCATCATTAAATGATACTGAATGTTTTATTAATATACTATAAGTAAACCAATATAGTTCTGGATAATCATTTATAACTGCAATTATAGCATCATATACATGTGGTTCTATTTCTTCATGATATTCATTCAGATATGATGATGTTGATTGATTTGGCATATCTATAGTTAAATTTGTAAATTTTGCCACTGCTTTTCCACTAGCCTCTGTATCTGATGACATTGCTTTATATATTGCTGAACTAACTGAATTATTTAAAATTTCACTTGTACAATAGTATCTAGTTTCTTCTGGTTCTTCTGGCTGGACTACATCATATAATTGAAAAGAATTTCTTTTTGTTACTAATTCATCTTTTATCCTTTGCAAATTAAATTCTTCTTCATATGTTATATTTGTAGTACCATCTTCTAGTTTTTCTTCATTTATAATTTCTGATGCTTGAGAAAAATTTGCTATTGCTATTCCTATAATAAATATGAAAATAAATATATATGTTTTTTTCATATGTTTCCCCTTCCATTCCTATTCGTTTTCTTGTCCTTGATTTTCTTCTTTTTTAGGTAAAAAACTTAATTTATATTTTGATAAAATCATATCTAAACTTTTCGAAAACTCTTTTAACATTACTATTTTTATAGTAGGATCTTTTCCTTTTAAATAGTCATCAATTACTTGTTTCAATTGCTTAATATTTTTCATTTCTGGTTCGATTTGTTTTGTATATTTATTAGCTCTATCTAATAATTTTTCTTTTATCAATACTATATCCTCATTACTTGCACATGATATTCTTTGGAATAATTGGAATGTATCATAATATTTAAATATTGGTATATCCATACATTCTTTATCAAATCTTTCATAAAAGTTTTCCATTTTCATAGGTATAAATTTCATAATTTCTTCTGCTTTTTCTTTATACATTCTATCTAACAATTGATTATTTAATGTATTAAAATGTTTTAATATATCATCCATATCTTCTGCAACTTCTTCTATTGCAATTTTTCCTAACTCTTCTTCAACATTAGGACAATATTCAGATGATAAAGATGAAATATTCATTCCAGCAAAGAACATCGCTTTTAATATTTTTAAATCATATTTTATTAATCCTTTTCTTGAAAAGTAACTAAAATAAGCAAAAATCTTTACCATATCTATTAATTTAATTTTTCCTGCTTTTACATCTTCCACAATTTCTTCTATTACATCTTCAAATTGATCATCTGATATTTTCCAATATTCCTCTGTTAGTAATCTTTTATATGCTGGTAAATTTTCTGTATCTACAGTATTTCTAATTGTTTCCATATTTTCTTTAAATAGTTTCATATCAAAAATACGTGTTCTTACATAATACTCTATAAATTTAAAAAATCTATATTCTGATTTAAAGTTATAGTAATAATTACTATCAAATTCTTTTATATAAAATTGCCTATTATCCATCAAAATTCTTGAAGAAACTAAAATTGATTTATATTCTTCATTGTCCTTTATATTCATAAACTTGTCTTTTGTTATTTTTCCTGCTTTTATTTCAAATGATACTGCTATTGTAAATATAAGCATTGTTTGTATTACTCTATGACTTGTGTTTGGATATGATTTATTTACCATTTCATATATTTTCATAA
This sequence comes from uncultured Clostridia bacterium, assembly GCA_944392675.1. Classification (GTDB taxonomy): domain Bacteria; phylum Bacillota; class Clostridia; order TANB77; family CAG-508; genus CAG-269. The sequence goes on along the minus strand of CALXXK010000072.1, from coordinate 1,911 downwards.
AATCATTTAGTGCATGTTTTAATATTCTTAAATTTCGAGTTCCGCTTTTATTAAATGTTGATATTATTAATCCTGTATTTTCTCTTAAAAATCTAATTAAATCAGGATTATTCTCATATCTCATTAATATTCCATTTATAATATAATCAAATTTTGGTGCATATTCAAATGTTTCACCAATTAATTTTTCTTTAATTCTTTCGTAATCATTTGCTTTGTCAAATACATGCTCTATTTTATCTTGTATTTTTTCTACCATAGGTTTGTCTGTTTTATTTAATTCATCTTGTTTGTCTAAAAGGTATGTTGCTATAAATGTTTTCATTTCTAGATTTGAACTTTTTAGTTTTGTAGATAATTCTTTTTCATTACAGATTATTATTGTTTTTATATGATCATGTTCAACAAAATTATTTATATATCCTAAAATATCTATAACATCTACATTTGCTCTTTCAAGATCATCAAAGCATAGTACTTTATCATCTGTAGAAAAGAATTCCTCATAATCTACTTTATCCCCTGTTTGTGTAACCCCAAAGAAATTAGCCATGTCTATACCTGTTTTAGCATATTCTGGTATTGTAGTTTGTTCATTTGCATCCATATACTTTCTTAAATTTTTATCCATTAATTGGGTAGTTTCTATGAAAATTTTCTTACTAATTTCTTCTAAATTTGATATTCCATATAAAGACATATATATAGTTGTATATCTTTTTCCGTTTAATTGCATTGACTCAATTTTTTTCTTTATTTTGTTATTCCAAAAATGAGTCTTACCTGAACCCCATTCACCATTTATCATTATGGCATAATCTGTGTAATCTGACCTAACATAATCTAATATACTTTCTACTAAATCTTCCATTTTCTCCTCCTTTGTTTTAATCTTTTGCTATAGCTAAAACTACTATACTATTAATAGTTGCAGTTTTTAAAATTTTACTTGCTTCATTTACTGTATTTCCAGTTGTATATATATCATCTATTAATAAAATATTTTTATTATTTAGTATTTCTTTATTTTTTAATTCATATACACCTTGTATATTTTTTTCACGTTCTTCTTTATTCAATTTACTTTGCTCTATTGTATTCTTTATTTTGTATAAACAATCACTATTAACTGGAATTTGTACTTTTTTGCCAATTTCTTTTGCTATTAATAATGATTGATTGTATCCTCTTTCTTTATTTCTTTTTTTACTTATTGGAATTGGTATAATTGTATCACAAGTTTTTAAAATTTCAAACCATTTTTCATTTTTTAACAAAAAATTTACAAATGTTTTGTATAAATATGATTTTTCATTAAATTTATAGTTAAGTATTAATTTTCTTATATTTCCTTCATATTTGAAACAATAAAGCAATTTTTCGAAGTTCTTGTCATTATGATTCTCTACCTCGAAAATTGCTTCTTTTTTTAGCATTAATTCACATTTTTTACACAAATAGTTACTATCTATTTTTTGGCAAATTCCACAAATTGGCGGAAAAATTAAATTTATAATTTTTTCTATTTTCTATTTACTCCTTTCATGTTTTTTACTTAATTAAATTTTTAATATTTTCTAGAAGTGTATTAAACCAAGAATTTTAATATTTATAAAAATATTGTATATTTACATTCTAAATATATTAAACTATAATTTAGTAGTCTACATATTTTTCAACTTATATTCCAATCCTGTATTTCGTTTTTTACTATCTACATTATTTATCATAAATTTTACTACATTATCATTTCCTATAATTATAAGTAATTTCTTAGCTCTTGTTATACCTGTATAAAGCAAATTTCTAGTTAACAACATTGGTGAAGTTGGTGGTATAACCATTATTACTACATCAAATTCACTTCCGTTGAGCTTTATGTATTGTTATTGCATAACTATGTTCTATTTG
>CALXXK010000071.1 GCA_944392675.1 uncultured Clostridia bacterium | reverse complement strand
AAAGGAGTTGATAATTATGATGATGATACCAAGAAGACATGATTTCGATTTATTTGATGATATGTTTAGAGATCCATTTTTTAATGAAGGTGAAAGTAAATTAATGAAAACAGACATAAAAGAGAAGAAAGACAAATATGTAGTAGATATTGATTTACCAGGATATGACAAAGAAGGAATTAAAATAGAAATTCAAGATGGATATTTAACAGTACATGCAAAAGTAGATAAAGAAGACAATGAAAAAGAAAAAGGTAAATATGTACGTAAAGAAAGATATATGGGAGAATGTTCAAGAAGCTTTTATATAGGAGATAATATAAAAGAAGAAGACATTAAAGCAAAATTCCATAATGGAACATTAACTCTAGAAATACCTAAAAAAGATGATCCAAAACAATTACCTGAAAAGAAATATATACCAATTGAATAATGTAATGATTATAAAGAAGGACGGAATAAAAGAAAGAAACGTCCTTTTTTAATTTTTTTGTAAATTTTGTGCCAAAATAGCTCATCCCCTTTGGCATAATAAAAAGAGGAGTTGATTGTAAAATGAAATTAAAAGATAAAGTGGCAATAATAACAGGTGGAGCAATGGGAAATGGTCTAGGAATAGCAAAAGTATTTTTAAAACATGGAGCAAAAATATCAATATTTGATTATTCAAATAAATTAGAAGAAACAGTTAAAGATTTAAGAAAAGAAGGATATGAAGTAGACGGATATTTGGTAGACATAAGAGATAAAGAAAAAATAAAACAAAGCATAGAAAAAGTAATAGAAAAATATAGTAAGATTGATATTTTAATAAACAATGCTGGAGTAGCAAAATTAACACCATTTGAGGAAACAACAGACGAAATTAGAGATTTCCATTTTGATATAAATATAAAAGGAACCTGGAATATGTCACAAGAAGTATTACCATATATGCAAGAAAAAGGAGCAATAGTAAACCTTTCATCTGTAACAGGACCAATGGTAGCAGATACAGGAGAAGTAGCATATGCTACAACAAAAGCAGCCATTTTAGGTTTTACAAAAGGATTAGCAGCAGAAGTAGTTAAAAAAGGAATAAGAGTAAATGCAATTTTACCAGGTTATATAATGACGCCAATGGTTGAAGGAATAGCAAATGATTCTGATATCAATAATCCAGAAAATGTAGTAAAAGGAATTGCAAATGGAATACCAATGGGAAGGCTTGGAACTATAGAAGAATTAGGAGAATTAGCAGCATTTCTAGCTAGTGACGAAGCATCATATATAACAGGACAAGGATTTGTAATAGATGGAGGATCAACACTTCCAGAAACAATGAGTGTTGGAGTATAAGAATAACAAAAAATTATTACTAAAAGCAACATTTAACTAAATTATAAAATATAATGAATTAATTAAAATTCACAAAAAATTTAAAAATAACATATTGTAAATAACTACCAGATGATTTATAATACTTATATAATATAATTTAGGAGTTACATAAATGTGGAAAAGAAAAGAATTAAAAACAAAAGCTAAGCAAGTAGTAAAAAAGAATTATTGGACAGCTATTTTAGTATGTTTTATAATAGCTTTATTAACTGGTGAATTTGGAACCTCTATAATAGGTATATGGCAAGGAGAAGATACAATCAATCCAAACCTTATTTCAGATACGCAAAAAATTATAGAAGAAAATATAGATTTACCTAAAATAAACAAAATAGATCAAATATCAATAATGGCAGAAGAAAAATTTCAAAAAACATTAAATGATTTTCAATTAAATGTGATACAAGCACTAGATGCAAATTTAAACAATATTACAAAACCACAAAAATTTATTTTTAAAATATTTGATGCAGTACAATCTTTTAGAATGAATAAAGATAAACTAGCAGTAAGTTTAATTATAATGGCGATACTATCATATGCATTTACTGTATTTATAGCAGACCCACTAATAGTAGGAGGAAGAAAATATTTCTTAAAAGCAAGAAAATCAAAAGATGCAAAAGTCACAACATTAGGAGAAATATTTAAAAAAGGAAAATGGTTAAATATAACACAAATAATGTTTTTAAGAAATATATACAATGCATTATGGTATTTGACAATAATAGGAGGAGTAATAAAAACATACGAATATAGAATGATACCATACATAATAGCAGAAAATCCAACTATACAAAGAAAAAAAGCATTTAAATTATCTAAACAAATGATGAAAGGAAACAAATGGAAAACTTTTGTATTGGATTTATCATTTTTCGGATGGAATTTCTTATCAGTCTTAACATTCGGAATACTTAGCTTATTGTATGTAAATCCATATAGCTCAGCAACTTTCGCAGAATTATATAATACATTAAAAGAAGAAGCAATAAAAAATAAATATGAATATTATGAAGAATTAAAAGAAATTAAATAGGAAAAAATATTATTTTTTCATTTCAAAAAAATCAAAAAATGTAGATTAAAGAAAAAATTTGGAAAAAGATGAAAGGAAAAAAATATCATAAGAAATCATAATATGATATAAAAACAAAACATATATCAAAAAAAGAAAAAAGATAAAATACATTGTAAAAAAATGTAATTTGAAACTAATATATTTTAATTGTATTATAAGAAAAGTGTAATATAAATATTATAACTTTTCTTTTTTATTAAATTAAAATTAGTTCAAAATAAAAGATTAAAATCACTATAAAAAGCCCAAAAATAAAAGCTCAGAATAAAAGAGAAAAGTAAAATTAAGTATCAGAAAGAAAGGAAAAGGTTGAAAAATAATTAAAATATTTAATATGTTAAACTTGAATTTTAATTAATGTATCAAAGAACATGTTATAAAATTTTAATTGCCAAAATCTAATTTTTCAACTAAATTTTTACCTTAGAAAGGAATGTGAGCAAATGAATAGTTTTTATGGGGGGATTTTTATAGACAGGAAAAAATTAGAGGAAGAGGGAAAAGGATATCCAATTAAAATAGAATATTATAAAAAAATAAATGAAGACGAAATAATAAAAAAGCAAAATCCAAAATATGGAATAAGTATAGTAAAAACAGAATATATACCAAATAATACGAAAATAGAACGTAAAGATATAAAATATTTATCAAATGATGAATTAAAAATAAATAATATATTGAAACTTTTTAAAGACAATGAAGTAACACCAATAGCAGTAGAAGAAATAATAACAGATTTATCAAAAAAATTTTTTTAGATAAAGAAAAAATTAAATAAAAGAATTTAAATTTTTTGTGAAAAAATGTTTTTATTTTATAAAAAACTTGCAAAATACAGAATTTTAAGCTAGAATACTATGAGTATCAATAAAATAATTAAGCGTAAATATATAATAAGGAGGCCAATAATGGCAGATAGATTAGTAATTGTGGAATCACCAGCTAAAGCGAATACTATAAAGAAATTTTTAGGTGGAAGCACAAAAGTAGTAGCATCTATGGGACATATAAGAGATTTACCAAAATCAAAATTAGGAATAGATGTTGAACATGACTTTGAACCTAATTACATAAATATACGAGGAAAAGGAGACTTAATAAAAAGTCTAAAAAAAGATGCAAAACAAGCAAAAAAAGTATATATTGCAACTGACCCTGACCGTGAAGGGGAAGCAATAGCATGGCATTTAGCTAATATATTAAAAGATGAGAAAGACAAAATAACAAGAGTAACATTTAATGAAATAACAAAAAATGCAGTACAAAAAGCAATAAAAGAACCAAGAGATATAGACATAAATTTAGTAGATGCTCAACAAGCAAGAAGAGTGCTAGATAGAATAGTAGGCTATAAAATAAGTCCTGTACTTTGGAAAAAAGTAAAAAGAGGATTATCAGCAGGAAGAGTTCAATCAGTTGCAGTAAAACTAATTGTAGATAGAGAAGAAGAAATAAATAAATTCATTCCAGAAGAATACTGGAATATATATGCTAATCTACAAGATAAAGAATCAAAAAAGAATTTTGAAGCTAGATTTTATGGAAAAGATGGAAAAAAACAAGAAATCCACTCAGAAAAAGAAGTAAAAGAAATATTAGAAAATCTAAAAAACAAAAAATACATTATAAATGAAGTAAAAAAAGGAGAAAGAAAAAGAACACCAGCACCTCCATTTACAACAAGTACAATGCAACAAGAAGCTTCAAGAAAGTTAGGATTTACACTAAAAAAGACAATGTCAATTGCACAAGGACTATATGAAGGTGTAAAAATACCAGAAAGAGGAACAGTAGGTTTAATAACATACATGAGAACAGACTCAACTAGAATATCAGAAGAAGCAAGAGCAGCAGCAAAGGAACATATAATAGGAACATATGGAGAAAAATACTATGAAAATAGATATTATAAAACAAATAAAGACTCACAAGATGCACATGAAGGTATAAGACCTACATATTCAGATATTGAACCAGAAACATTAAAAGATGTATTAACAAAAGATCAATACAAACTATATAGATTAATATATAATAGATTTATGGCAAGTCAAATGGCACCTGCTGTATATGACACAATGGCTATAAATATAAAAGCAGGAGATTATGATTTCAAAGCAAATGGCCAAGCAATTAAATTTAAAGGGTTTATGACATTATATGTTGAAGGAACAGACGAAAAAGAGCAAGAAGAAGAAGGAATGCTACCAAATCTTGAAAAAGACCAAGAGGTAAAACTAGTAAAATTAAATCCAAAACAAAGCTTTACAGAACCACCACCAAGATACACAGAAGCAAGTTTGGTAAAAGCATTAGAAGAAAAAGGAATTGGAAGGCCAAGTACATATTCTCCAATAATAACAACAATTTTAGATAGAAGATATGTAGAAAAGGAACAAAAACAGCTAATTCCAACAGAACTAGGAAAAATAGTAAACAAATTACTAACCGAAAACTTTGCAGATGTAATAAATGTAAAATTCACAGCTGACATCGAAAACGAATTTGACGAAATAGCAGAAGGAAAAGAAGAATGGAAAAAAATGATTAGAGAATTTTACGGACCATTTGAAAAAGAAATTGAAAAAGTAGAAAAAGAATTAGAACATGTAAAATTAGAAGATGAAGTATCAGATGTACAATGTGAAAAATGTGGAAGAATGATGGTATATAAATACGGGAAATTTGGAAAATTTTTAGCTTGCCCAGGATATCCAGAATGCAAAAATACAAAACCAATAGTAGAAACAATAGATGTACCTTGCCCAAAATGTGGAGGAACTGTACAAGTAAGAAAAACAAAAAGAAGAAGAAATTACTATATATGTGAAAATAATCCCAAAAGTTGTGATTATATCTCATGGAATAAACCTAAAAAGGGAGAAAAGTGGCATCCAGATGAAAGTAATGATTTAAACAAAGAAACAAAAAAAGAAACTAAAAAAGGATGAAATAAGAGATGAAAAAATATAAATTAGAAATAACCGTATTTTTATGTGGTGGACTTACAATGATGTTAGAATTAGTTGCAGCAAGAGTATTAGCACCTTATGTAGGAAGTTCAAATTTAATATGGACAACAATTATAGGAATAATGTTAATAGGAATGAGCTTAGGATACTGGGTTGGAGGAAAGTTAGCAGACAAAAATCCAAATATAAAAACAGTATCAGAATTTTTATTTATCGCTTGTATAACAACAAGTATAATACCAATATCAGAAGTTGTAATAATAGATAATTTAATAAAAATATGTAATGAACTAGTAATAGTAGCGATAATATCAGCAACACTAATATTTGGAATACCAAGTTTTATGTTAGCAGCAATATCACCAATGGCAGTAAAAATAAAAAATGAAGAAGAAAAAGCAGTAGGAAAAATATCTGGAAAAATTTCTTCTTTATCAACAATAGGAAGTATAATAGGAACTTTTGTTGCAGGATTTATATTAATACCTAATATAGGAGTAAGAAATATAATACTAATAAGCTCAATATTACTATGGATAATGGGGATATGCTTATACAACAACAAAAACAAAAAAACAGTATCAATCATGATAGTAATATTAATAGCAATTATAGGAATTAATATATATAGTTATAAATTATTTCAAGATAAAAACCCAGATATAATAAAAGATGTTGACTCAGAGTATAGCAGAATATGGGTAAAAGAAATAAAAAATGAAAACATAAATTATAAAACTTTACAAGTCGATACAGGACTTGAATCATATATAGATCAAAATACTGGAGAAATGGGAGCAGAATACCTAAAGTATTTTGATTTATTTGACTATTATAATGAAAATGCAAATAGTGTATTAATGATTGGAGGAGCAGCATATACATATCCTATACACTATTTAGATAAATATAGTAACAAAACAATAGATGTAGTAGAAATAGATGAAAAGATGACAGAAATTGCTCAAGAAGAATTTGGACTTGATACAAATAACCCAAATTTAAAAATACATCATCAAGATGGTAGAAGTTTTTTAAATTATAATGATACAAAATATGATGCAGTATTAATAGATGCGTTTAAAGGATTAAATGCACCATTTGAATTAACAACTTATGAAGCAATGCAAAAAGTAAGGAATAATTTAAAAGATAATGGAATAGTAATTACTAATATAATTTCAGCATTAGAAGGTGAAGAAGACGATTTTATCAAATACGAATATAGCACATATAAAGCAGTATTTGATGATGTCAAACTTTTTAAAGTAAGAGATACAGAGGATAATCAAACTCAAAATATAATCTTAATAGGAATAAAAGAAAAAACAAGCATCAATGAAAGAAAAAGTAGTGAATATAAAGAATTATTAGATAGAAAAATAACAGGATTCAAAAGTACAAAGCCAGTTATTACAGATGACTATGCACCAATAGGAGATTAAAAATGTTCACAATACAAAAGTAAATATTATTATAAAATATTGAAATGTTGTTAAATTAAATAATTCAAAATCTTGACAACAAGAAAAAAATTTGTTATTATATAAAATGCATTTAGCAATAAAGCTAGATGCATAAATGCGGGAATAGCTCAGTTGATAGAGCGCTGCCTTGCCAAGGCAGAGGTCGCGGGTTTGAGCCCCGTTTCCCGCT
>CALXXK010000070.1 GCA_944392675.1 uncultured Clostridia bacterium | reverse complement strand
ATGATTATAAGAATATTAGTTAGAGGACCTATCATGTTAATATTTGCACTATTAATGGTAATCTCAATAAGTGCAAAGTTATCATTAATATTTTTTGTAGCAATACCAGTATTAGGAGGAATCTTATTCTATATAGCAAAAAAAGCACATCCTAATTTTGAAAGAGTATTTAAAAAATATGATAAATTAAATAGAGTAGTTCAAGAAAATGTAAGTGCAATTAGAGTTGTAAAAGCATATGTAAGAGAAGAACATGAAGAAGAAAAATTTAAAGAAGTAAATGATGAAGTATATACAAACTTTAAAAAAGCAGAAAAAATAATTGCATTCAATGGACCAGTTATGCAATTTACAATATATACATGTATAATATTAATATCTTGGATTGGTTCACAACTTATTGTTGGTGGAGAAATGGGAACAGGTCAATTATCAAGTATTATAACATATGCATGGCAAATATTATCAAGTTTAATGATGTTATCATTCGTTTTCGTTATGATAATTATGGCGCAATCTTCAGCGGAAAGAATTCTAGAAGTTATTGAAGAAGATCCAACAATAAAAAATAAAGAAAAACCTATCAAAGAAGTAAAAGATGGATCAATTAAATTTGAAAATGTAAGTTTTAGATATGGTGACGAAAAAGACGAAGAAAATTATGCATTAAGAGATATTAATTTAGATATAAAATCAGGAGAAACAATAGGAATAATAGGTGGAACTGGAAGTTCTAAATCAACATTAGTTCAATTAATTCCAAGACTTTATGATGTAACAAAAGGTACAATAAAAGTAGGAGGAATTGATGTAAGAGATTATGACATAGAAAGCTTAAGAGATGAAGTAGCAATGGTTTTACAAAAAAACGTATTATTCTCTGGAACAATTGCAGAAAATTTAAGATGGGGAAAGAAAAATGCTGACCAAGAAGAATTGGAAGAAGCATGTAAATTGGCTCAGGCAGATGGATTTATAAAAGAATTCCCAAGCAAATATGATACAGTGTTAGACCAAGGAGGAACAAACGTATCTGGAGGTCAAAAACAAAGAATTTGTATCGCAAGAGCAATATTAAAGAGACCAAAAATTTTAATATTAGACGATTCTACAAGTGCGGTAGATACTAAAACAGATGCATTAATCAGAAAAGCATTTAGAGAAAAAATACCAAATACAACAAAAATAATAATCGCACAAAGAGTATCTTCAATAGAAGATGCAGATAAAATAATAGTTTTAAATGAAGGAAAAGTTGATGGAATAGGAACATCAGATGAATTATTAAAAACAAACGAAATATATAGAGAAGTATATGAATCACAAACGAAAGGAGGAGATGAAGATGCAGAATAAAAAAGGCAGTAAAGGAAAAACAATAAAAAGACTTTTAAAATATGTAACAAAAGGATATAAACTTCAATTATTTGTAGTATTGGTAAGTATAATAATAAGTGCATTGGTTGGGGTTCTAGGAGTACAATTTATAAAATACTTAATAGATGACTTCATCACTCCACTTATAGGAAGTCAAAATCCAGACTATACAGCATTACTAAATGTAATAATGGTAATGGCAGTAATATATTTAGTAGGAGTAATTGCAACATATATATATAATAGGTTAATGATAAATATATCACAGGGGGTATTAAATGAAATCCGTAGTGAAATGTTTAATCATATGCAAAAATTACCAATAAGATATTTTGATAGTCGTACACATGGAGATATAATGAGTACATATACAAACGATGTTGATACATTAAGACAAATGCTAAGTCAAAGTATTCCACAAGTATTTTCTGCATGTGTATCAATGGTATCAGTATTAGCAGCAATGTTTGCAACAAATATATATTTAACATTAGTAGTAATAGCAATGGTAATTTTAATGATATTTGTATCAAGATATCTAGGAGGAAATAGTTCAAGATTTTTCGTAAAGCAACAAGAAGATATAGGAAAAGTAAATGGATATATTGAAGAAATGATGGAAGGACAAAAAGTAGTAAAAGTTTTTAATTATGAAGAAGAATCAAAAAAGAAATTTGATGACTTAAATGAACAATTATGTGATAGTATGACAAAAGCTAATATGTATGCAAATATTTTAATGCCATGCATTATGAATATTGGAAATTTAGGATATGTTTTAGTAGCAGTAATAGGAGGAATATTATCAGTTAATGGACTTTTAACAATAGGAAGTATAGCAGCATTTCTACAATATGTAAAAGCATTTACAAATCCATTAGGTCAAGTATCACAACAAATGAACTCAATTGTTATGGCATTGGCAGGTGCTGAAAGAATATTTGAATTATTAGATGAAGAGCCAGAACAAGATGAAGGATATGTTACATTAGTTAATGCAAAATTAGAAAATGGAAAAATAGTGGAATCAAAAGAAAGAACAGGAATGTGGGCATGGAAACATCCACATCAAGATGGAAGAATTACTTATACAAGACTTCGTGGACAAGTGGAATTCGAAAACGTACAATTTGGATATGAAGAACATAAAAGAATATTACATGACATATCACTTGTTGCAAAAGAAGGTCAAAAAGTATCTTTTGTTGGAGCAACAGGAGCTGGAAAAACAACAATTACAAACCTTATAAATAGATTTTATGATATCCAAGAAGGAAAAATAAGATATGACAGAATAAATATAAGAAAAATAAAGAAAGACGATTTAAGAAGATCATTAGGAATGGTATTACAAGACACTAGTTTATTTACAGGAACAATTAAAGATAATATAAGATATGGAAAACTAGATGCAACAGATGAGGAAGTATATGAGGCAGCAAAATTATCAAATGCAGATAAATTTATAAAACACTTACCTAATGGTTATGACACAATGATAACTGGAAATGGAGAAGGTTTATCACAAGGACAAAGACAATTACTTTCAATTGCAAGAGCAGCATTAAATAATCCACCAGTATTAATATTAGATGAAGCAACTTCAAGTATTGATACAAGAACAGAAAAAATAGTTCAAGAAGGTATGGACAAATTAATGAAAGGAAGAACAGTTTTTGTAATAGCACATAGACTTTCTACAATTAAAAACTCTGATTTAATTATGGTGCTAGACCATGGTAGGATTATTGAAAGAGGAAATCATAATGAATTGATTGCTCAAAAAGGTACATATTATGGACTTTACACAGGAGCGATTGAGATTGATTAAAATTTTTATAGATATTAATATATTTAGTATATAATTTAATGTAAAAAAAGCGGAGTTAGAATATAATAAATTCTAACCCCGCTTTGATATTCCTTTACAAGAAATAAGGAATATCATTAAAATCAAGGAAATCCTTGACTTCTTTTCTGACAGCTGCATCTACTGATTTTGTAAAACTGAGCCGTTCATCATAATCAATAACAGCAACAGTTTCATCTAATAAATTTTTGATGGTAATATATCCACTTAAGTGGATAGAATAAGTGTATTTGCTGTCGTACATAAAAGAACCTTTCCTTTCTGCTTATAATATAAGCTGAAACAAGAGTATTACTACTCTTCAACACACCACCTAAGTGGCTAAGGTTATATAATAATATAACATAATATTGTGCAAATGTCAAAAAAATGTAAAGAGAAATAATTTAAAAATGTTGTATAAAAGAAGCAAAAATAGTATAATATAATAGATTTATAAAGAAATAATTTGGGTATCAATAGTAATCCTGAATAGGAGGAATAAGTATATGAGTATTACAACTCAAAAAATTTTAATATTATCTTGTGGCACTGGAGGAGAACATAATTCAGCAGCTAAAGCCATACAAGAAAATTTAATAGAAAAAGGAATAAATGTTGATTTTATAGAATATTTAGATATGATTAATCCTAGAATTAGAAATAGAGTTAATAATTTGTACATGAAGTCAACCAGAAGAAATGGAAAAATTTTTAAAGTTGTATACAAATTAGGTGAAATATATGAAAAGTAGTGAAATAATATTAACAAAACCGGGAGGATTAACAACAACAGAAATAGCAACAATTAGAAAACCATTCATACATACAATGCCAATACCTGGTTGTGAAAACTATAATGCAAATTTTTTTGAGGAAAAGAAAATGTCATTAAAATGTAATTCAATAAAAGAAGTAGTAGAAAAGACAGAAGAACTTTTAAATAATAAAGAACTGCAAGAAGAACTGATAAAAAATCAAATGAAATATATAAAACAAAATACTTGTGATGAAATATCAGATATAGTTATAAAAGAAATAAATTAGGGGAAGGTTATGAGAAATAGTTTAGAAGGAATAGAAGAATTAGAAAATATAGAGCAGATAGACGAAAACCAAAATATAATAAATTTATGGGAGCCTTTTGAATTTAAAATTGATAAAAATTATGAATATATACCTAAAAGCAAAATTTTTTCAATAGTTTCAAATATTATATATTATGGAGTTGCATATCCAATTCTAAAAATCTTAATGAAATTAGTATATGATTTAAAAATAGAAGGAAAAGAAAATATAGAAAATATCAAGGGTGGAGCTATAAGTGTTTCAAATCATGTATTGTTTTTAGATTGTGCAATGATAGGTCTAGCATATGGAAAAAGGAAAATATATTACACAACACAAGAAGGTAGTTTTAAAATAACAAATGTACCAATAATACTAATAGTTTGCACATTTAGAGAACCTAAAGGAATTAGGAAGATATTAAAAAAGAAGAAAGATGTTACACTAAAAATATTAGAGCCAATTAATCCTCAAACTGAGAAAAAGAATAGAAAAGAAGAAAGTGAAAATCTAAAAGAAAAAGTATTTTTAGAAATGAAAAGGAGGTCATGATTAATATATCATATAGAAAAATGGAAATACCAGTAAAGAAAAATCAAGAATATATCATAGATGTGATAGATAATGGATTTGAAGGAGAAGGAATAGCAAAAATTAATGGATTTACAATATTTATCCCAAATGCAATAAAAGGAGAAAAATTAAAAATACTGATTGTAAAAGTATTATCATCACATGCTTTTGGAAAAATATTAGAAATTATAAATAAATCAGATAAAAGAATAGAAAGTGATTGTATTACATATAAAAGATGTGGAGGATGTAATTTAAGACATATAAAATATGAAGAAACTTTGAAAATGAAGCAAAATGCTGTACAAAGTCTAGTAAATAAAACATTAAAAACAAAAATACAAGTAAAAGAAACAATCGGAATGGAAAATCCATATCATTATAGAAATAAAGCACAATATCCAGTAGGAGTTGATAAACAAGGTAACCCAATAATAGGTGTATTTGCTAATAGAACACATGAAATAATACCAATAGATAATTGTTTAATACAAAGTGAAAAAAGTCAACAAATTGCAAAATTTATATTAGATTTTATTCGTGAAAATAATATAAGTATATATGATGAGAAAACAGGAAAGGGACTTATACGACATATTGTGACAAAAATAGGAATAAAAACAAATGAAATAATGTGTGTTATTGTTTTAAATGGAAGAACAATTCCCAAAGAAAAGGAATTAGTAACAGAAATATTAGAAAAGTTTCCAGAGGTTAAAACAATTGTTAAAAATATCAATACAAAAAATACCAATGTAATAATGGGAAAAGAAAATATAAATTTATATGGTAATGGTTATATATATGACATATTGGGAGAGTTTAAATTTAAAATATCACCACTTTCATTTTATCAGGTAAATCCAGTACAAGCAGAAAAACTGTATGAGTTAGGAGTGCAAGCAGCTAGGATCTCTGAAAATGATATAGTTTTTGATTTGTATTGTGGGATAGGAACTATATCATTATTTATGGCTAAATATGCAAAAAAAGTATATGGGATAGAAATTGTTGAAGAAGCGGTTAATGATGCTAAAGAAAATTCTAAAATGAATGGTATTTCAAATGTGGAGTTTATAGCTGGTGATGTAGAAAATATTTTAGATGAATTGATAAATGATAAAAAAATAATTCCTGATATTGTTATGGTGGATCCTCCTAGAAAAGGTTTGGATAATAAGAGTATTGAAAATATTATGAGTATTAAACCTAAAAAGTTGGTTTATATAAGTTGTAATCCTGCTACTTTGGTTAGAGATTTGAGTAAGTTAGAGGGACTTTATGGAGTTCATGAAGTGATACCTGTGGATATGTTTCCGTTTACGAGCCATGTGGAAGTCTGTGCGTTGCTAGAGTTAAAGAATTGCCAGTCATCTTAGAGTTTACTAGCTTTCAAGATACGATTATGTTTCATAAAAGAGGAAGATTTGGACTAGAAAAAGTACAAAATTCTGAAATTAATGTTAAGGTTGTTTTAGATATGGAGTGTGGAAACATATAAAATGAATTCTTGAAATTGATATAATAGTTGCTGTGAGTGAATTGCAGAGATTATATATCTATGCTCAATACACCATATGATATGGTTGTATGTTGATGAACATATAAATTTATAAAATAAAATTTAAAAGTTAAAGAGAATCCTAAGTAAAGTGCCTTGTAAGATAGGTACTTTATTTTTGCTTAAAAATCCAACATATTTAGTGTAAATTTTAGCGAATTTGTTGAGTAAAAAGTAAATCTGTGATATAAATATGGTGATATATGGAGGTAAGACAAAATGGGTAAAGTATTAAAAGTAAGAGAAGTAGGAGATCCTATCCTTGAAAAACAATGCGATGAAGTTAATATAACAAATAATAATGAAGATATTATAGACATTATAGAAGATTTAAAATCAACACTAGAGTATGGAACAGGATTAGGAATTGCTGCACCTCAAATAGGTGTAAATAAAAGAATTATTGTAGTAGGAGCTAAAAAAGAAAATATAAAATATAATGATGCAGAAGAAATACCAATAACAGCAATGATTAATCCAACTTGGAAGAAACTAACAGATGATACAGATGTACAATATGAAGGCTGTATGAGTGTTCCTAGTATAAGAGGAAAAGTAGAAAGATATAAGAATATAGAATTGACTTATTATAATGAAAATGGAGAGAAAATAATAAAACAACTAAATGGATTTTTTGCAAGATTATTACAACATGAATGTGATCATTTAGATGGAATAGTATTTTTAGAAAAAGTAAAAGGACCTAATGGATTTGCAACTAAAGAAAATATTGATAAATA
>CALXXK010000069.1 GCA_944392675.1 uncultured Clostridia bacterium | reverse complement strand
AAAAAGTAGTAGATGCATGTAAAGAAAAACATATTCCAATAAGAATAGGAGTTAATGCAGGTTCATTAGAAAAAGATTTATTAGAAAAGTATGGAAAGCCAACAGCAAAAGCAATGGTAGAAAGCGCAAGAAGACACATTGAGATTTTAGAGAAACTAGATTTTAAGGATTATGCAATCTCACTAAAAGCTTCAAATTTAGATTTGTGCATAGAAAGTTATGAAGAGGCAGCAAAAGAATTTGATTGTCCACTACATTTAGGAATAACTGAAAGTGGAACAGAATTTAGTGGAACAATTAAATCAAGTATAGGATTGGGATATATGCTTAGAGAAGGAATAGGTGATACAATAAGAGTATCACTTTCAGATGACCCAGTAAAAGAAATAGCAGTTGCAAAAGAAATACTAAAGGATTGTAATTTATATTCAAAATCACCAACATTAGTAGCATGTCCAACTTGTGGAAGAACACAAATAGATTTGATACCAATAGCAAAAGAAGTAGAAAAGTTTTTACAAACTATTGAATCTGATATAACGGTTGCAGTTATGGGATGTGCTGTAAATGGACCAGGAGAAGCAAGAGAAGCTGATATTGGAATAGCAGGAGGAATAAAAGAAGGACTATTATTTAAAAAAGGAAAAATAATAAAAAAAGTAAAACAAGAAAATATAGTAGATGTATTAAAAGAAGAAATATTAAATATGATTAATAAATAAGTTATAATAGAATATATTTTTATTAAATTTTTATAAATTATAAATGTTAAAAAATATATAAGGATGATGTAAATATGGAAGTTATATTAGGAAAAACAGCTGGATTTTGTTATGGCGTAAAAAGAGCTGTAGAAGGAGCAAAAACAGAAATAGAAAAATGCAAAAATACATATTGTTTAGGAGAAATAGTACATAATAAGCAAGTAGTAGAAAATCTTAAAAAAAAAGGAATGAAATTCATAGAAAATTTAGAAGAGATAAAACAAAAAGATGCAAACGTAATAATACGAGCACATGGAGTACCTAAAAATATTTATAAATTAGCAAAAGAAAAAAATATAAAAATAATAGATTATACATGCCCAAATGTATTAAAAATACATGAAATAGCAGATAAATATTCAAAAGACGGATATTATATAATTTTATGTGGAAACAAAAATCATCCTGAAAATTTAGGAACCATAAGTTATTGTAATCAAAACTATGATGTAGTAGAAAAAGAAGAAGAAATAAATAAAATTATAGACAAAATAATAAGTAATAATATGGATAAAGTATTATTGATATCACAAACAACATATAATTTGGAAAAGTTTAAAAATATCGAAAAAGTGTTAAAAAATCAATTAAGTAAAAAAAATATAGAGTTGATAGTAAAAAATACTATTTGTAGAGCAACAGAATTAAGGCAAAAAGAAACAGAAGAAATAGCACAAAAAGTAGACTACATGATAATAATTGGAGGAAAAAACAGTTCTAATACCAAGAAATTATATGAAATTGCAAAAAAACATTGTGACAATACAGTATGTATAGAAACTGTAAAGGAACTAGAAATAGAGAAGTTAAAAAAATTTAATAAAATAGGAATTATGGCAGGAGCATCAACTCCAGATGAAAGTATCAAAGATGTGTTATCAAGTTTATAAGAAAATTGTGTAAAACTGTCAGAACAAAGCAATATATTGTATAATAAAAATCAAATTTTCCTATACTATAAAAAGTTCATCTAATCTTAATGAAGATTAGATGAACTTTGATTTAGAACAACTTTAATTATTGTACCTTCTGGAACAGAAGTGTCTTTAGAATAATCTTGAGAAATAACTGTTCCAGATCCTTCAACAGAAATATTTAAATTTTTGGCTTTTAAAGCATTAAATGCTTGAGAATAATTCATATTTTTTAAATCAGGAACTGTAACTGAAGTAGAAACAGTACTATTTTCACCATATAAAACAATAACAGAATTTTTTGGTAAAGAAGCTCCAGGTTTTGGATTTTGGTCTTGTACTAAAATACTATTAGCATCTCCATCAACATAAGTTTTTACAGTGAATCCAGCTTCTTTTAAAGTTTTTTCAGCTTCTGCAACTGTTTTATTTCTTACTTCAGGAACTGTTATATTATTAGAATTTGTATCACTAGTTGCATCAACACTTGAAGGAACACCTAAATAAGGTAAAATTTCACTTAACATTTGAGCAACAACAGGGGCAGCAACTGTACCACCTTGATTATTATTTTTTGGTGGATCATATAAAGTTAATAGTAAAACTACCTGAGTATCTTCAACTGGTGAAATTGCAACATAAGAAGCAACATAACCAGCATCTAAATTAGTATAAATTGGTTCAGAAGTTCCTGTTTTTCCACCAATACTATAACCAGTTACAGCAGCATGTCTACCACTACCATCAGTAACAACTGATTCCATTAAAGATTTTACTTCCTCAGCTGTTTCTTTAGATATAACTTGTCTAACTTCTTTAACAGGAATTTCACTTACTGCACCTGTATCAGTATTAGTAATTTGTTTTACAATTCTTGGTTGCATTAAGACACCATCATTTGCAATACTTGAAATAGCTGTAATCATTTGCAAAGGAGTAATATTTAATCTTTGTCCAAAAGACATTGTTGCAAGTTCTACTTCCTTAACATCTTCTAGCTTTTGGAAAATACTAGATTGTTCACCATATAATCCAGAATTTGTAGATTCAAACAATCCAAAAGCATCATAATATTTATATAAAGTAGGAGCTGTTATTCTAGCACCTAATTGCATAAAAGCAGGATTACAAGAATTACACAAAGCCCTTCTTAAGGTTTGAGAACCATGCGGAGTAGGAGACCAACATTTTATTTTTAAAGGTTCAGAACGTGAAGCATCTTCAAATTCTTCATAACCTTGGCAGAAAAAATCTCCTTCTTTATCAGTGGTTGTAATATTCTCTTCCAAAGAAACTGCAGCTGTGATAACCTTAAAGGTAGAACCAGGTTCATAAGTATCAGCCACAGATTTATTTGACCACATTTTATATAAAGCTTCATTTTTCTCTTCACTTGTAAGAGAATCATATGTTTGAGCCAAAACAGAGTTAGGTGTGTATGGATCATTTAAATTATAATCAGGATATGTTGCCATTGCTAGAATATCGCCATTTTTTGGATTCATAACAATAACATTTCCACCTTGTTCACAACCTACATCTTCAACAGCCTGTTTTAAATATTTCTCAACAATAGATTGAATATTTAAATCTATTGTTAAAGTCAAATCACTACCATTTTCAGCAGAAATATAGGTTTCTTCAGAATCCGGAATTTCTTGTTGACTACCATCTTTAGAACTTACAATTTTACCAGGTGTACCAGTTAAAACAGAATTCCATTTTGATTCTATACCACTTAAACCTTGATTTTCAGTTCCACAAAATCCTATAACTTGAGAAGCAACATTATTATATGGATATGATCTTTTAGTATCTTCATCTATGTTAATTCCAACAGATATTTTATTATCTTCCATCCATTTTTTTAATTCATCAATTTTATTATTTTCAACTTTTTTTATAATAGTTTCAACAGAAGCAGAACTATTTACTTTTGTAAGAGTTTCGTTATAGTCTAAAGCAAAAATATCAGACAATCCTTTGGCAACAGTTTCTTTAAGTTTTTTTGTTTCTTCATCATTTTTACCTACAATTTTATCAGGATTGATTGTAATTGTATCAACTTGAGAACTAATAGCTAATGCTTTACCAGTTGAATCATATATATTTCCACGTTTAGGACTGATAATCTGATTAATTGCTTGCTGATTATATGCACTTTCTTTTAATTCACTACCTTGAACAAATTGAAGAAAACCAATTCTACCAATTAATAAAACAAAAATTAAAACAGTAACAATAAAAGTTAATTTTAATTTTTTTGAATATATAAAATTTTTGGATTCAAAGTCAGTATTAATCTTTACAACATTATTATTTTTAGATATATTATCATGTTTTAAAGTATTTTCTTTTTTATTATTTTTTCTATTATCCATAAATACCTCCATAAGGCTTGAGGAGTTAATGATTTTGTAAAATTCTATTAAAAACCTCTTTAGTAAAAAATTGTACTTATATTTTATATTAAAAAACAATAAAAATCAATAAAAACAAAATGAAATGTTTGTGAAATATAACTTAGTAGTAACACTTGTAAAATACAAAAAAAAGCAATATAATATAAATCAATAAAATATAGGGAAGGAGATATGATATAATTAAGTGTATCATTCAAAAGTATGGAAAATTTATTAAAAGAAACAAAAATGATAATGAAGAAAAATAATATAAAAGCAAATAAATCATTAGGACAAAACTTCTTAATAAATGAAGAAGTAGTAAATGGGATAATAGAAAGTAGTGATATAAGTAAAGAAGATTTAATAATAGAAATAGGACCTGGTCTAGGAACATTAACTAAAAATCTTTTAGAAAAAGCTGGAAAGGTAATTTGTGTTGAATTAGATAGTAGAATGATAAAAATTTTAAAAGACAGATTTTTCTTATATGATAATTTAGAAATAATAAATCAAGATATTCTAAAAGTAAATTTAAAAGAAATAATAAAAAATGAAAAAGAAAAGGGAAAAATAAAAACAGCTAAAATAGTTGCAAATTTACCATATTATATAACAACACCAATTGTAATGAAATTATTAGAAGAAAAATTAGATTTAGAAAGTATAACTGTAATGGTACAAAAGGAAGTTGCTAATAGATTAATAGCATGTCCAGGAGATAAAGAAACAGGAGCTATTACATATGCTGTATATTATTATGCTAAATCAGAAGGAATAATGGAAGTTCCAAAAAATTCTTTTATACCAGCACCAGAAGTGACTTCAAAGGTTATTAAACTAAAATTAAGAAAAGAACCTCAAGTAAAAGTAAGAAATGAAAAATTAATGTTTGAGATTATAAAAAGTGCTTTTATGCAAAGAAGAAAAACATTATTAAATACATTAACAAATACAAAAGTATTTATTAATAAAGAAGAGGGAACACAAATTTTAGAAAAATTAGGATTAGATACAAATATAAGACCAGAAAAGTTAAGTTTAGAAAATTTCGCCGATATTACTAATATGTTGATTATAAATTATAAATCATAATAGTTGTTATTAGTAAAAAAGTTACAATTCACAATCCTGGATTAACCAATAATATCTTAAAATATATGATTTTTCGGCTCAATACATAATTTAAGAAATTCTAAATTAATTTTTTGGCACCCTTTCACTTAGTCCGAGCTAAAGCTCGACGCGAACATTTTCCAAAAAATTAATTAATAATTTATAAAATTATTCCAATCGCATTCAAAATCATATATTTTAAGATATTATTGGTTAATCCAGGATTGTGAATTGTAAACTAATAAAAGTAATTTTATAAAAAACTATTTTAATCTAGAAAAATATATGTTATAATTAATAGGACATTAACATTAAATATTAGAAAAATTTTATAAAATTATATAAACAACTTTATATAAAACAAAACATAAAATTTTAACAAATAGAAAAGGAGAGCTAAATGAATCAGATATTAATTACAAAAAAATTGTATATAACACCTGAGCTAAAAAGAAAAAAGAAGATATACAAAGTAGAATTCTTTTTATCAATTTTTTTAGTTCTTATATTAATGTCTGCGTACATATATGCTGAATATGATAGAAATAAAAGTGAAGAAGTATCACAAGAAATATTGGCTAATATAGACTTACCACAAGAAGATACAACAGTCGCAAAAAATGATGTTCTAGTAATAGTTTTAGATGATGAACAACAATCAGAAGAACTAAATCAAAAAGTAGAAGAAAAACCAGTTGAAGTAAAAAAAGAGGTACAAACAACTCAAGAAGGATATCGTTATGCTACAATAGCAACAATAAACATTCCAAAAATAGGAGTACAATATCCAATATTAGATGGAGAGACAGACTCAGTAGAAGAAACAGAAAAATTGTTAAAAATGTCACCAGTAAAATTTTGGGGACCAGAGCCAAATGAAGTAGGTAATTTCTGTATAGTTGGACATAATTATAGAGATACTAGATTTTTTAGTAAAGTTCCTACATTAGAAAATGGTGATTTAATAGAAATAACAGATTTATCAGGTAAAACAATAAATTATAAAGTATATAATAAATATGAAGTAGTTCCAGAAGATACAAGTTGTACATCTCAACTTACAGATGGAAAAAAGGAGATAACATTAATAACTTGTACAAATGATAATAAACATAGAGTTATAGTAAAAGCAAGAGCAATTTAACAAAAAATATAATTTTCTTAATCTATTTAGATAAAACTAGCCCATTTTGTTGACATCAACAAAGTGGGCTAAATAAATGTAGTAAAAAAGATTTTATTAATACACAAAAATTACTTGTTTACAGTGATATCTAAAAGAGTAAAAGAGAATTAGTTGAAAAAATGCAAAAATTATGTTAATATAAGACTAAGCTTACATAAGAGTTCAAAATAAGATGCACTATGCAGTAACTCATCAAACAGTAGCAGAGATAATTTATAATAGGGCGGACCATACAAAAGAATATATGAACTTAACTAATTGGAAGAATTCTCCAAATGGTAAAATATTAGAAACAGATGTAGTTATTGCTAAAAATTACTTAAAACAAGAAGAACTAGAACAATTAGAACTTATTGTTTCAGCTTTTTTAGATTTAGCAGAAGCAAGAGCGAAAAGAAATATTCCAATGACTATGGAAGACTGGGCAAATAGAATAGATAAATATTTGTTATCAGATGATAGAGATGTATTAAAAGATGCTGGTAAGATATCACACGAGATAGCTAAAGAAAAGGCTTTAACAGAATTTGAAAAGTACAGAGTTGTGCAAGATAAATTATACAAATCTGATTTTGATAAATTAATAGAAAGTAGTGAATTTTAATAAGTTAAAGTAACAAAAAAACAATCTTCTCATAATATATAAAAAATATATTTGGGAGGATTTTTTCTATGGCAAAAATTTTAGTTTTTAATAATGATAGTGATAGAATGGAAACATACTATAGGGGAGAAGCAGAGCCGATGCCATACAATACAAATGGGACTCTAAAAGTACGAGAATTTAGAGGTTCAAGTAAAAGCAATATTTTATGGACAACAAAAAGATGCATGCAAAGTTGGAATAGTCAAAGATATATATATGGAGGACCAATTCCAGTAGGATTTGCATTTAAAAGACCATATGAAGGCGGTCATGGAAATCAAAGTCATGAATGAATACATACAGTTGAACATATAAAAAATTATAATAGAAGATAAATATAATTTGTGTTTTTAGAGGTAAATTTTAAGTGTTAACGAGTGTAAATGCTAATGCTTATTTTTTGAAAAATTTTCTAATAATTGGATGTAAACTGATTGACAAAAGAACAAAA
>CALXXK010000068.1 GCA_944392675.1 uncultured Clostridia bacterium | reverse complement strand
ACACTTCCCCTGTCTCTCTTTTGGCAAAGATTATCCTCCAATTTTATAAAGTGCTTTCACATCCCAAGTTGTTCCTTCACGGCTATCATTCAATATGATTCCTTTATCATTTAAAATATCACGAATGGAATCAGCCAATTCAAAGTTCTTCAGCTTTTTAGCTTCAGCCCTCTTCTTGATTTGTTCGTTGATATAATCTTCGTCAACTTCGATTTTTTTAAGATACTTTTTCTTAAGTTCTACAACAAAGGTTTCAGGATCCTGTTCGAATAATCCTAATACTGTATATGCCTTGTGTAATTCCTCAAGAATTTTTGCCATTGTGTTTGCAGTAGCTTTTCTGTTGCTCTTTTTTGCCCCTTTCATACTAGCATTTGCATATTTAAAGATAGAATACAAATTCGCCAGTGCTGCCGATGTGTTGAAATCATCATCCATGACTTCAATGAAATCAGAAACAATTTTACCAGAAATATCATCTGCTAATCCTTCTTCACTTTCGTTACCACCATAGCTATTTATAAAATCTAACATAGCCTGTATTGTTGTATAAAAGTAATACAAATGACTTTCTGCAATTTGATAATCACTATCAAGAATATCAACATCAGAAGCATAATGTTTAGAAAACATTACATATTTTATAACTTCGTAATTGTATCTCTTAAGTGCATCTCTGATTGTAAGAGAATTTCCTAAAGATTTGCTCATCTTTTCGCCGTTAATTTTTATCAAACCGCAATAAGTCCAAAAGTTAGCAAATTTCTTTCCTGTTAATGCTTCACTTTGTGCAATTTCATTTTCGTGATGTGGGAAAAGTAAATCTCTACCTCCACCATGAATATCAATTGTTTCTCCTAAGGTATCTAACGCCATTGCAGAGCACTCAATATGCCATCCTGGTCTACCTTTTCCCCAAGGAGAATCCCATGATATTTCGCCAGGTTTTGCAGATTTCCATAAAGCGAAATCAATTGGATCTTTCTTTCCCTCTTCAATTTCAACACGTACTCCGTTTAAGAGTTCATCAACTTTTCTGTGTGATAATTTTCCGTATTGAGGGAATTTTCTTACTGCATAATACACATCTCCTTTTTCCGTTGGATATGCATACCCTTTCTTAATGAGTTCAGAAACAAAATCTATGATTTTGCCAATGTACTCCGATGCCTTAGTGTAAATATCTGCATCTGTAACATGTAATCCAGTCATATCGATTTCTGTTTCTTTAATTTGTTCTTCCGAAAAATCTATTGCATTTTTGCCTAACATATTTGCTCTTTGAATGATTTTGTCATCCACATCAGTATAGTTTCGTACATATTTTACATTGTACCCTCTATACCTCAAATAGTCTGCAATCATTGCATATACGATTGCCTGTCTAGCATGACCAATGTGGCATAAATCATAAACTGTAATACCACATGCATACATTCGCACATTCTTTCCTTCAATCGGAATAAATTCTTCCTTTCGTCTTGTCATTGCATTGTAAATTTTCATGTCCATGACCTCCTTAAACTTTGATGAATTTACAACAGATAGTTTCCTAAAAAAATCTAATGAAGTTTTTTCACTAAAAAATTTTTTTAGTAAAAACTACCATTTACATAGAAGATTATATCATAAATGTGTTGTAAAATCAAAATTAATATTTTTATACTTTATTATCTTAGATTTTCTAAAATTTTTATGATTTATTTTTAACTACGATTATTATTTATCTCGATATATTTGTATCTATATATCGCTGAATATTTCTTTAATCTTTATCAAACCCATATAAGTATATTTACAGTATTTTATATTTATACAAAAAAGCTATGTAAACATTTTAGAAATTGTCTACATAGCTCTTTTATTATATTATATTTTAATAAATATATTATTTAACGACTATTGTAGACATAATAATATATACTCATATCTACAAAATAAACAGAGTATTATTACATACAACAACAATTAAATAATATATTTTTATTTTCCATCCTTTTCATCCTTTAAATTTATTTTGGTATATTATATTCTTATTATTTTATTTTGTCAATATATTTAAAAAAGAAATATTGACTATAGATTTTAAAGTTGATATAATTAGCAAAAAAGGAGGAATGTAATATGCCTGTAATGGTTGGTGGAGTAATAGAAAAAAATGGTAAATTTTTATTAGTACAAGAAGCAAAAGAAAATTGCAAAGGTAAATGGAACTTACCAGCAGGACATTTAGAAATAAATGAAACTGTTTTTGATGGTGCAAAAAGAGAAATATTTGAAGAAACTGGTTGTAATGTTGAATTAACAGGATTACTTCAAATTTCACATAGAGTTTTTGAAGATAAAATATTTGTAGGATTTATGTTTTCTGCCAAAATAATAGATGAAAATATTAATTTTGACAAACATGAAATTTTAAATGTAAAATGGTTCTCTTATGAAGAATTACTTACTATGAAAGATGATTTAAGATTATATAATTGGATAATTAATGCTATAAAATCATATAAAGATAATAAAATTATGGATTTACATACTATAAATATGGATTCTGATGTTATGAATATTAATTAAAAATATAGAACCATTATTTTCTTTCAAATAATGGTTCTATATTTTTAAGTTCTACTTCTTCTTGAATATCAATATAATTCCATGTTTTTTGTTCAATTTTTAAGTAGTTCCTTATCTTCTCAGCTGTTTCTGGCATAAATGGTTCTATCACATTTGAAATATTTGCTATTATTACAGCACATGTATATATAATGTTATCAAATTCATTTTTATTTTCCTTAAACTGTATCCATGGTTTTTTATCATCATAATATTTATTTGCATAATCTAATAATTCTATAATTTTATTTGTAGCATTTCTAAATTCTATTTTTTCAATATATTCTGATATTTCTTTATATAGATTTTCAATGTATTCTTTTACATCTTTATCTATATTTCCATTTGGTATTTGAAGTAATCCTTTATATTTTAAAGTTCTATTCACAAAATTTCCTAATTTATTTGTTATTTCGTTATGTGTTAATGTGTAATCATCATCTGTAAAATTTGCATCTTTTGTTTCTGGTCCATTTTTGATAAGATGAAATCTTAATGTATCAGTATTGTATTTTTCTATTGCATCTAAAATTGTCATCCCTATACCTTTGCTTTTTGAAAACTTTTGATCATTAAAATTCAAATATTCAGTTGATACTATTTTGTCTGGTAAAAGATAATTCTCATTAATCCCTAATAATAATCCTGGTAATATTAAAGTATGGAAAACTATATTATCTTTTCCATGTACCATATATATAATATTTTCATTTTCCTCTTTTTTCTTCCACCAATCTTCCCAATTCAAACTATTTTCTTCACAATACTTCATTACTGTTGTTATATATCCTAAAACAGCATCAATCCATACATACATTCTTTTATCTTCAAAACCTTCTACTGGAATTTCAATTCCCCAATTCAAATTACGTGTTACAGCTCTATCTTTTAAACCTTCTTTTAGATATTTATGTGTTTCATTTTGTGAATTTTTTCTCCAATTTGTTTCATTTTTTCTTACATATTCTTCTATATTGGGTTGTAATTTTGATAATGCAATATATAGATTCTTATTTGGTTTAGTAGATGTTTTTGTTTCACAATCTATACATACTGCATTTTTCAAATCATCTTTTGTTGGAACATATCCACAATCGCATTGATCTCCCTTTGTTTCTTCTCCACAATTTGGACAAGTCAATTTTAGTTCTCTATCTGCCACAAATTTATTGCAATGTTCACAATAATTATCTTCATCTACTTTTTCATATATATATCCATTATCATATATTTTCTTAAAAATTTCTTTTACTTTCTCCTTATGATATTCATCTTCTGTTTTCGTATATAAATCATATGAAAAGTTCATCTTGTTAAATACCATATCAAATTCTTTATGGTATTTTTCTGATATTTGTTTTGGAGAAATACCTTCTTTTTTTGCTCTTTCTGTAATTGGTGTCCCATGACAATCAGTTCCAGATACATATATAACTTTATCTCCTATTTGTCTATGATATCTTGCCAAAACATCACCTGAAATTAATGCTGCCAAATGTCCAAGATGTAATGAACTGTTTGCATATGGCCAAGCTCCACCAATAATAACTTTTCTATTCATCTTATCACTCCTTAAATCGTTTTATGAATTTTATTATAGATTTTTATATATAAAGTAACTTAGGTCTCAATAAGAAACCTACTGTATAACTATTTTTCGTCTTTCTTTATTTGTGTAAGATTCCATCTAAAATTATAATCCATACTACGAGTTTTCTTTCCTATATAGTCTTTACCTTTTGTCTTTAAAATATCCCTAACTTTTAATATTTCACTTTCAAGTAAATCTTTTGAATGGATAACTTCTTTTAAATCTATAGGTGGAAAATCACATGCTTTTAATAATCCTGTTGAAGATAATCTAAATCTATCACAACCAACACATAAATTACTAGATTGATTATGTACTATACCGAATAGTTGTCCTTTATCATTTATATAATATTTTGTTGGTCCGTTTCCTCTACGTGTAGTATCCAACTTAAAAGGTCCATACATTTTGTTCATTCTCTCAAGAATTTCATCATGAGGAACTTGTTGATCTTTTGTAAACCATTCTGCTACAGGTCCATATAAACCAAGTTCAAGAAATCTTGGGATTATATCTTCATTCCAGCAATAATTTACAATATCCCCCATATCCATATCTGTTATTCCTCTTATAACTATGCAATTTGCTTTAACCTTTAATCCTAATGCTTTTGCTTTTGAAATTCCTTCTTTTACTTTTTCAACTAACTCACCTTTAGAATTAGTTAATTGATGATATTTCTCTGGATTGATAGAGTGTAAACTAATATTAAGTCTTTTTAATCCAGCATCAGCTAATGCTTCTATCTTATCTGATAACAACTGTGCATTAGTTGTCATTGCCATTTCAATCTCTCCGCCAGTAATTTTTTGACAACCTTTTACTAAATCAACGATGTCTTTTCTTAAAAGTGGTTCTCCTCCAGTAAAATGAATAGTTTTTAACTTATAATTGTCATAAATTACTTGTGCAATTTCCAATAATTGCTCTGTTGTTAAAGCATTCGGTGTTTTTACTTTTGGTGGGTGACAGAAGATGCAATCATTATTACATAAATCTGTAGCACCTATACGAAGTAAATAACCTAACCCTGATTGAGTATCATTAATTTTTTCTCTTTCCATAATATAACCTCCATTTTTTATTTTTAAAATAATTATTTATAATAATTTACAATTATTTCCCACTTTTCTCCAAATTTATCCTCACATTTATTTATCGTTTTTATCTCATATCTTATAGGAAATTCAAATATGTCTAAATCTAAAAGTGTACTATGGAATTCTCCCATTTCTCCAAAAGGATTCATATCTAATTTTTTAAATTTTTCATATATTTCATCGTCTAGTATCTTTCCAATACAATCTTTTATTTGTGGACGCACAGATGATAATAAACATTTCAAATTTCTTTTCTTCATTTCTTTAAATAACCAATCATAATTCTTTTTCCATAAAGGCATACATGGTTTAAGTCCAACCGAATTACATAGTTTAATTTTTCTATTAGCATTTTTTATACTACATATATCACCAAAAACCACAAATTCTACACCTTGTGCTTTATACTCTTTTAATAATGTTTCTATTTCATGAGATTCTTTCCAATGACCATTAGAGTATGCTATTGGTATTTTAAGTGATTTCGATTGAAGTTCCATTAAGTCCATATCATGTTGGTGAAACATTGGATGTTTTTGTTCACAGCAATTAATTAAGGCTACTATTTCTGAATTTTCACATGCAATAGATAAAGCTAATCCACTATCTTTACCTCCACTATATAAGCAAACTCCCTTTTTATTTTTTGGTATCATTCTTAAAATATTTTCATCTTCATAATTTAATATTTCGTTTTCCATTTATTCCTCCATAGGATTATATTTTGACTTTATTATATTACTTCTGCTCTAAGTTGTCCACATGCAGCTTTAATATCTCCTCCTACTGTCCCTCTAACACTGACATCAATTCCATTTTCTCTTAAAATACTTACAAAACTATTAATTTGATTTTGTGTACTTGGTTTAAATTGCTCTTGACCAGAATCATTTGCAGGAATCAAATCAACTCGACATTTTATCCCTTCTAGCAACTTAGCTAATCTATTTGCATCTTCGTTAGAATCATTCAATTTATTAATCATTATATATTCAAATAGAATACTTTTATCTGTCAGTTCTGTATAATACTTACAAGCTTTTAAAAGTTCTGAAATATTCCATTTTTTATTAATTTTCATTAATTCATTACGAACTTCATCAACTGTAGCATGTAAAGAAACTGCAAGATTAAATTGAGAATTAAATTCTGCTAATTTATAAATTTTATCTACAAGCCCACAAGTTGATATTGTAATACGTTTTGCTTCAATATCTAATCCTTTTGAATCTATTGCATATTCTAAAAACTTCAAAACATTTTCATAATTATCAAATGGTTCCCCCATTCCCATCAATACAACACAAGTAATTTTTATATTTTCACTATTTTGAATTTTTTCAATCTGGAGAGACATTTCTTCTGGAGTTAAGTTTCTTGAAAATCCACTTTTTCCAGTTACACAAAATGCACAATTCATTTTGCAGCCTACTTGAGTCGAAATGCAAATTGTATGTCCATGTTTACATTTCATTAAAACACTTTCAACAGTTTGACCATCTTTTAATTTAAATAAAAATTTTTTTGTTTCTCCATCATTTGATACTAATCTTTTAACTATACTACCTTCCATATAACTTATATCTCCTTTTTATATAAAATCTATAAAAATTAATTTCTTATTTTTAGCGAAGAAGATCCTCATGTACTATTTTTTTACTTTCTAATTCCATCTGTTGTCTCACAAATTCATTATATTTCTCCATAATTGCTGTTGACAATTCAAAAGGTTTTTCATAATCAGTCTGAAGAATAAGATTAGCTTGACTCAAAACATCCTCCATTCCCCATTTTTCTTCTCTCATTTTTCTTTCATTAAATACTTTTTTTGCTTCATCGAGTGACATAAATTCAGATTCTCTATTAATGAATCTTCTTAATATTTCTTCTTCTGCACATGTTAAGCCCACAAAAAATGGAAATCGTATTTTATTTTTTACTGCATTAATTTCTGCCATACTTCTTACTCCAACAACAATAATATTTTCGTTGCTATGTTTTTCTAATATTCTTCTTACATAATAGTCATTTCCATATTTTTCAACTATGTCATCAGTATATTTAAGACGTTGGTTTGTAGTCAAATAATCTTTATCACAACCTATTAATGACGAGTCAAATTCAATTTTTACTCTTTCTAAAAAAACTTTTTTTACTTCATGACCTATTTCATATAATTCAAAACCAGTTCTTGACGCTAACATCTTTCCAAGAGTACTTTTGCCAGAGCCAGTTTCACCCATAATTATAATTCCCATATTATAAATTTCTCCAACTTTATCTATTAAATATTATAATCATTAGTA
>CALXXK010000067.1 GCA_944392675.1 uncultured Clostridia bacterium | reverse complement strand
AATAAAATGCCAATATTTGTATTTAAAAACTTAAAAATAGATTCAATAAGAGCATTATCAGAAGGAAAGCATCTAAAGCTTACTCTAAAAGATAATAACACAATTGTAAGTGCGATAGGATTTAATTTAGGACATATGGTAGAAGAATATAGAATAGGAGACAAAATAGATGTTGTAGGAGTTTTGGAAATAAATTCATATAATGGTGTAGAAAACTTACAAATAAATATAAAAGATATAATGAAGTCTATATAAAATATTTACTTTATGATACAATTAGTATAAAATGTTAGTGTATAATAAAAGGGAAGTGAAACTTATGACTGAAACAAAAGAAATAACCATACAAGATGTTATAGCAAAAAGAAAAACACATTCAAAAAGAGTAGATAATAAATTAATATTAAGAGCATATAACTATGCAAAAAAATATCATGGAGAACAACTAAGAAAATCAGGTGAGCCATATATAATACATCCATTAAATGTTGCATATATATTAGCTGAAATAGGACTAGATGATAGCACAATTTGTGCGGCTCTTTTGCATGATGTAGTGGAAGATACAGAAGTTACAGAAGCGGATTTAAGAAAAGAATTTGGAAACGAAATAGCAGATATGGTATCAGGAGTAACTAAATTAAAATTAATTCAATTTGCATCAGTAGAAGAGCAACAAGCTGAAAACTACAGAAAAATGTTTTTAGCAATGGGAAAAGATATTAGAGTAATATTAATAAAACTAGCTGATAGGCTTCATAATATGAGGACTCTAAAATATTTAAAAAGAGATAGACAAATAGCAATTTCAAAAGAAACAATGGACTTATATGCACCATTAGCAAATAGATTAGGTTTGTATTCATTAAAATGGGAATTAGAAGATTTAGGTTTTAAATACTTACATCCAGACGAATATCATGAATTGGTAGAAGGAATAAACAAGAAAAGAGAAGAAAGATTAAAGTTCATAGAAAAAATTATGGACAATATAAGAGTGCAACTAAAAAAACAAAAAATAGACGCAGAAGTAACAGGAAGAGCAAAACATTTATATAGTATATATAGAAAGATGAAAAGAGACAATAAGACTTTAGACCAAATATATGATTTATTTGCACTTAGAATATTAGTAAACTCAGTAAAAGACTGTTATGCAGCATTAGGAGTAGTTCATGAATTATATAGTCCAATGCCAGGAAGATTTAAAGACTATATAGCAGTTCCAAAACCCAATATGTATCAATCAATACATACAACACTATTAGGAGAAAAAGGAACGCCATTTGAAGTACAAATACGTACATGGGATATGCACAGGATTGCTGAATTTGGTATCGCTGCACATTGGGCGTATAAAGAAGCAAGCTATTTTGGTGGAAAAAAACAATCGGTAAGAGTAGAAGAAGATAAATTAGCATGGCTTAGAGAAACACTTGAATGGCAAAAAGAAATGCAAGATCCACAAGAATTTTTGAATACACTAAAAACAGAATTATTTGAAGATGAAGTGTATGTGTTTACACCAAAAGGTGCGATAAAAGTATTGCCAAGAGGAGCAACCCCTATAGATTTTGCATATGCAATACATGCAGAAATCGGTCATCATATGACAGGATGTAAAATAAACAGCAAGATGATGCCAATAATAACACCTCTACAAAATGGAGATATCGTAGAAATAATAACATCAGAAAATTCAAAAGGACCAAGCAGAGACTGGTTAAAATTCGTAAAAAGTAGTAGTGCTAAAAATAAGATTCAAAGTTGGTTCAAAAAAGAACAAAAAGCAGAAAATATAGAAAAAGGAAAAGACTTAATAGAAAAAGAATTAAAAAGAATAGGATTCTCACATAGTGACTTATTTAAAAATGAATATATAGAACCAATGATGGAAAAATATAAATACAAAAATTTAGATGAAATGTATGCGGCAGTTGGATTTGGCACAAACTCAGCAGTAAAAGTTATAGCAAGAATGCTACAAGAATATAGAAAAGAGCATCAAGAAGAAAATATAGAAGAAAAAATAGAACAACTCGCTAAAGAAAAACAAAAAAAGACAAAACCATCAAGTTCAGGAATAATAGTAAAAGGAATCGACAACTGCTTAGTAAAATTATCAAAATGCTGTAACCCACTTCCAGGAGACGAAATAGTAGGGTATATAACTAGAGGAAGAGGAGTTTCAGTCCATAGAAAAGACTGTGTAAACGTAAAAGACTTATTATCAGAAGAAAATCGAATGATAGATGTAGAATGGTATAATCAAGATAAAGCATCATATCAAGTAGACATAGAAGTATACTCAAATGACAGAGCAGGATTATTATTAGACATATTAAAACAAATAGAAACAACAAAAGCTAAAATTTTAGGAGTAAACACAAAAACAACAAAAGAAAGAATAGCAATTATAGAACTAACATTAGAAGTAGAAAACTTAGAAGAATTAAACAAAGTATTAAAATTAATAAGAAAAGTAGACAGTGTATATGAAGTAAACAGAAAAAAATAAAGTATAATTTTGGGCTAGATAGGGAATTTTGGTACGTAGATAGGATTTTAGGGACGGGGGTTTTGTCATTTTGGGGACGCGTCCCCAAAATGACAAAACCCCCGTCCCTAAAATCCCTATCCAGCCCAAAATTTAACAAAAAAAGAAAGGAAAGGGGAAAATGATTTTAAAAGAACTAAAAATAGACACATGGGTAGGAGACCCAACAAATTGCTACATAATATTAGATGAAGAAAGTAAAGAAATAATGGTAATTGATCCAGCTGGACAAGTGGATAAAATAGAAGAAATGATAAAAATATTAGATGGAAAAGTTAAATATATTTATTTAACACATTGCCATGGAGATCATATTGGTGGAGTAAATGAATTAAAAAGAAGATGTGGAGGAAAGATATTAATTCATAGATATGATAGCGAAGGATTAAATAATCCAGAAATAAATCTTTGTCCATATATAGGAATGGAAAATATAGAATTAGAAGCAGACTCAAGAATAGATGATAATGATTTAATACATTTAGGACAATTAGAATTTAAAGTAATTCATACACCAGGACATACAAAAGGTGGAACATGTTTATATTGTGAAAAAGAAAAATGTTTATTCTCTGGAGATACTTTATTTAGAGGAACATGGGGAAGAACAGATTTGCCAACATCTAGTATGGAAGAAATTATGGATTCAATAACGAATAAATTAATGAATTTACCAGATGAAACAATTGTATATCCAGGCCATGGAAAAATAACTATGATAAAAGAAGAAAAACCAATTTATTTAGAATTAAAACCAAAATTATATTAAAATGCCAGCAGGAATTTTAGAAATGGAGCTGTAGGGAAAATGGGGACGAGGCTTAAAATCCCTATAGATTAAAAACAAAGAAAAAATTTTTTTATATTTTAGATTAGATTCATATAGGGATTTTAAGCCCCGTCCCCATTTTCCCTATATTCAAAAAAGGAGTGATAAGAATGAGTAATAGAGTAGAACCAAGAACTTTAGCAGGATTTATGGAATTATTGCCAAATGAACAAATACTATTTAATCAAATGAAAGAAACAATAGAAAAAACCTATCAAAGATATGGATTTTTACCACTAGATACACCAATTATAGAATTATCAGAAGTATTACTTGCAAAAGCTGGAGGAGAAACTGAAAAACAAATTTATAGATTTGAAAAAGGAGATACTGATTTATCACTAAGATTTGATTTGACTGTCCCTCTTGCTAAATATGTTGCAAAAAATTATGGTAATTTGAGTTTTCCGTTTAGAAGATATCAAATAGGAAAAGTATATAGAGGAGAAAGGGCTCAAAAGGGTAGATATAGAGAATTTTATCAATGTGATATAGATATAATAGGAGATGGAGAACTAGACATTATAAATGATGCAGAATTACCTAGTGTAATATACACATTATTTAAAGAATTAGGATTTGATGATTTTACTATAAAAATCAATAATAGAAAACTTTTAAACGGATTATTTGAAAGCTTAAGTCAAAATATTGAATCTATAGAAATTTTAAGAATAATTGATAAAATAGAGAAAATAGGAAAAGATGCAGTAATTAGTGAGTTAGAAAAATTAGGATTAAATAATGAAGATATAAATAAAATAATTAAATTTATAGAAATAGATGGAACAACAGACGAAAAACTAGAGAAAATTGAAAACTTAGAAATTGAAAATGAAACATATAAAAATGGACTAAATGAAATCAAAGAAGTTATTAAATATGTTAGAATATTTGGAATACCAGAACAAAACTTTAGATTAGATTTAACTATAGCTAGAGGTTTAGATTATTACACAGGAACAGTTTATGAAACTTTTTTAAATAATTATAGAGAATTAGGAAGTGTATGTTCAGGTGGAAGATATGAAAACTTAGCTGAATATTATACAGACAAAAAATTACCAGGAGTAGGAATATCAATAGGATTAACCCGTTTATTTTATAAACTAAATGAATTAAATATTATAAAAGCTGAAAAAAAATCAGTTTCAGAAATTTTGATAGTACCTATGATGGAAAACCTTCAAAAACCTATAGAAATAGCAAATACATTGAGAAGTGCAGGTATTAATACAGAAATCTATTTAAATAATAAAAAATTAAAAGCTAAAATGAAATATGCAGATAAGTTACAAATACCTTATGTTATGGTCATTGGCGAAGATGAAATTAGTTCAAATATTTTTAAAATAAAAAATATGGAGACAGGTGAAGAAAAAACAATAACATCAGAAGAGTTAAAAAATGCAAATAACATTTTCAATGAAAATATTTTAAAATTTACTGGAAAAGCTTGACAAAAGCAAAAAAAGACAATATAATTTAATATGAAAATTTTGATGAAGAAGTTATCTTAAGTAGTTAATTTGAGACTCTATACAGAGAATTATGGTCATTGACTGAGAGCCATAATAGAAAGACAAATTAATGAAATTCAATAATGGAGTCAAAACGTGTAAGAGCGTTAATCTGAAATGAGGTAGTATTAGAATACTATAAAAAAAGGTGGTACCACGAGCAAATCGTCCTTTATAGATGTTTTTGCTCGTGTTTTGTTATGTATGGGGAAGGAAGTGGTTAGTTTGGAAGATGGTTTTAATGGTGATTTTAGATTAATCACTTTAAACAAAAAAATTAAAATATAAGAAAGGAAAAAGTTTATGAAAGAGAAATTAGAAGAAATCAAAACAAAAGGATTAGCGAAAATTGAGAGTGCAAAAACTATTCCTGAACTTGAAGAAGTCAGAAAAGAATTAACAGGTAAAAAAAGCAAACTATCTGAAGTTTTAAAATCAATGAAAGATTTATCAATAGAAGAAAAAAAGACAATAGGTATGATGGCTACAGAAGTAAAAACAATATTTACAGATAAATTGCAAGAAAAACAAGAAAAAATTATAGCAACAATGAGTGTACTAGATGAACCTATAGATTTAACTCTTCCAGGTAAAAAAGTGAGTGGAGCAGCACTTCACCCAATAACACAAATGGAGCAAGATTTAAATGATGCATTTTTATCATTAGGTTTTGAAGTATTTAGTGAAGATGATATAAGTAGTGAAAAATACTCATTTGACAATTTAAACTTTGCTAAAAATCATCCAGCACGTCAGTCAATGGACACATATTGGCTTGAGGGAACAGAAGAAAAAGAAGGAGCAGAAAGATTATGCTTAAGACCACACTTAACAGGTGGTTCAGTTAGATATTTACAAAAGTATGGAGCACCAGCAAGATTTGTGTATCCAGGTAGAGTATATAGAAATGAAACAACAGATGCAAGACATGAAAGAGCATTTGTTCAATATGAAGCATTAATAGTTGATAAAGACATATCTTTTTCATCAGGTATGGTTATGATTCAAGCAATCTTAGAAAAAGTTTTTGGAAGAAAAATAAACACAAGAATGAGAGAAGGATTTTTCCCATTTACTGAACCAGGTTATGAAATTGATATGGAATGTTTAGTATGTGGAGGAAAAGGATGTAAAGTATGTAATCATAATGGATGGATTGAAGTTATGCCAGGAGGTGTAATTCATCCTAATGTATTAAAATCAGCAGGACTAGATCCAGAGGTGTGGACAGGATTTTACACTAATATTGGATTAGATAGATTAGTAATGATGAGATATGGAGTTGATGATGTAAGATTATTCCATAGCGCTGATTTAAGATTTTTAAAACAATTTAAATAGAAAGGAATTTTAATATGAAAGTATCATTAAATTTAATAAGAAAATATATTGATTTACCAAAAAATATTACTGATGAACAAATTGCTTATGACATGACACTTAGAACAGTGGAAGTTGATGAAGTAGAAAATGTTGGTGCAAAATTTCATGACATTGTAGTTGGAAAAATTTTAGAAATAAAAAAACATCCAAATGCTGACAAATTAAAGATATGTATAGTAGATATTGGAGAAAATGAACCTGTACAAATTGTATGTGGTGGATCAAACCTATATGAAAATGAATATGTTATAGTGTCAAAACCAGGAGCAGAAGTAGTTTGGCATGGAGAAGGAGAACCAGTAAAAGTATCAAAAGCAAAAATGAGAGGTGAAATTTCGTGTGGAATGATTTGCGCAGCCTCAGAAGTGTATTTAAGTGAATTCTTTCCAAATGAAGGAGAAACTGAAATAGTTGATTTAAAAGGCTTTGACTGTAAAGTAGGTGACAATATTGCAGATTTATTTGAAATGAATGACACAGTATTAGAAATAGATAATAAATCTTTATCTAATAGACCAGATTTATGGGGACATTATGGAATTGCAAGGGAATTATCAGCAATATATGATGTGCCATTGAAAAAATTAGATGAATACAAAATAGATAAAGTGCCAGAATATAATGTAGAAATTAAAGATACAACTAAATGTAATAGATATGTAGCAGTGGAGATTGATGGTATTTATGAAAAAGAATCACCAATTTGGATGCAAGCATTATTATCAAAAACAGGTCAAAGACCAATAAATGCTATTGTTGACATTACAAATTATGTAATGGTAGCAGTAGGTCAACCACTACATGCATTTGATAAAACACATGTAAGTCGGAGAAAAAATAATAGTTAGAAATGCCATAGAAAATGAAGAACTACTATTGTTAGATAATAACACAATAAAACTTACAACAGATGATTTAGTTATATGTGATGAAAGTGATGCTATGGGATTAGCAGGTATTAGAGGTGGTAAAAAAGATTCTATTCTACCAGAAACAAAAGGAATAGTATTAGAAGTAGCAAACTTTTCAGCAGATACAATTAGAAAAACCGGAAAAAGATTTGCAGAAAAAACTGATGCAGCTATTAGATATGAAAAAGGAATAGATACCCAAAGAGTAAGTGAAGGTGTAAATTTAGCACTAAAATTAATAAGGGAAATATTTCCAGATAGTAAAATAATAAAATATACAGATATATATCCTAACAAAACTAACAAAAATGAAATAAAAGTAACTGAAAAATTCTTAGATACAAGATTAGGTAAAAAAATATCACAAGATAAAATTAAGCAAATTTTAACAGCTTTAGGATATGAAATAAAATATAGTAATGGAGAATATGATGTAATAGTTCCAACATGGAGATCAACAGGAGATGTAACAATCAAAGATGATGTAATGGGAG
>CALXXK010000066.1 GCA_944392675.1 uncultured Clostridia bacterium | reverse complement strand
ATTTTCCTACTATCGCTATTTTTACTTGTCTATTTTCATCTATATTTCTTATATTTTCAATCATTTTTTCCCATTTTGTATTGTCTGGCACATAATTATCTAATTTAAGGTGATTACAAATTTCTCTTGCTAATCCTTCTTTTTCTAGCATTAATGGTACTGCATATAAACAATCTGCTGTTTTATTTTGTATTACACTTGTTTTTCTAACATTACAAAATAAGGATAACTTTTCTCTAATACTATCTGGTATATCTGTTTCTGTTCTACATACTAAGATATTAGGTTTTATTCCGAAACTTTGTAATTCCTTTACTGAGTGCTGTGTTGGCTTTGATTTTATTTCATTAGAACCAAAAATATATGGTAATAATGTTACATGAACATATACTACATCTTCTGGATTTTTTTCTAAACCTACTTGTCTTATTGCTTCTATTATTGATAATCCTTCTATATCTCCTACAGTTCCACCTATTTCTGTTATAACAATATCTATGTCACTTTCTTCAAACCCATATATTTTTTCTTTTATTTCGTTTGTTACATGTGGTATTACTTGTACAGTTTTTCCTAAGTAATCCCCCCTTCTCTCTTTTTCTATTACATTTGAATAAATTTTTCCCATTGTTATGCTAGAATTTTTTGTTAAATTTTCATTTATAAATCTTTCGTAATGTCCTAAATCTAAATCTGTTTCGGCACCATCATCAGTAACAAAAACTTCTCCATGTTCATACGGATTCATTGTTCCTGGATCTACATTTATGTATGGGTCAAATTTCTGTATTGTTACCTTATATCCTCTATTTTTCAATAATCTTCCTAATGATGCTGCTGTTATTCCCTTTCCTAATCCTGAAACAACTCCTCCTGTTACAAAAATATACTTTGTATTCATATTTCCTCCTAACTAAAAAAAGATTAAAAAAATTCCAAATTGGTTTTTTTTTAATCTTATTTATATATTACATCTTTTTTAAAAAAATTACAATATTTTTATTAAACTTTTTCCACTTCTACAGCTTCTGGTTGTTCTTCTGAAACATCTGCAATTTTTATATTTCTTAAATGATTTATTTTTTCCCATGTTGTTTCTCTCTTGAATAAACATTTAAAGTTTATTAACAACCATGATCCCATGAATAATGGATAACAAATTAATCCTTTTATCATTGGCTTTATAGCTCTTCCATCTAAAAGCATTGCTATAACTGCTGTACCTATAGGCAATAAAAATGTAGGAATTAGATATTTAAAAATATTTTCTATTAATTCTGCATTTGTCATTGCATTTCCTGCATACATTAAGAAGTTTGTTAATAATAGAACTATTGTTATTACAAACATTGGTATACTTCCTACAATATATAATAAACCATCAAAATTCATCATTGTTTTATTTTCTTTTGCTGCTACTGCTAATGATTTTGTATATTCTTTTATACATTGCATATGACCTACTGTCCATCTACTTCTTTGTGACCAAGATTGCTTAAATCCTGTTGGTTGTTCATCATATACTATTGCATCTGTTGCCCAACCTAATCTTTTTCCTTGAATTATTCTTTTTAATGAAAATTCTATATCCTCTGTTAATGTTACAGTATCCCATCCTTGTGGTTTTACTATATCAAATTTAACCATAAATCCTGTACCATTTAATAATGGCGATAATCCTAAATTATATCTTGCTAAATGGTAGAATCTATGCATTGTCCAGTAAAATAGTGCATATCCTGCTGTAATCCAGTTGTCAGATGGATTTTTTATGTCTCTGTAACCTTGAACTACTTCTTCACCTTGACATAATTTTTTGTTCATATTTTTTATGAAATTTTTATCAACTATATTATCAGCATCAAATACAAAAAATGCATCATATGGTGCATCTTCTTGGATTTTTTGTTTTAAAAACCAATCTAATGCATATCCTTTTGTTTTCTTACTTGGATCAAATCTCTCATATACTATTGCTCCTGCTTCTCTTGCTATTTTTGCTGTATTATCTGTGCAATTGTCTGCTATTACATATATATCATATAATTCTTTGTTGTAATCTTGCCTTTTTAAACTTTCTATTAAGTTTCCAACTACCATTTCTTCATTATGTGCTGGAATTATTGCCATGAATCTATGATCTTTTTTTACTTTTAATGGTTTGTCTTTTATTTTTACTAGTGAGCATAAACTTACTAATATTTGATATAGCCAAAATATTGTTATTATCCATACTAAAGCTTCTCTTAGTATATATAAATAATCCATTTTTTTACCTCTCTTTTTATTTTTATATTTAATATTATTATGCTTCCTTTTCTATTATACTATCATTGTTAAAATTATGCAATATTTTTGGCTATTTTTTTCAAAATTAAAGATTTTTTAAGATTTTTTTAATTAAATATTTATTCACTAAAACTATTCAAAATAAAAATTCATATTTCAAATTCACAAAATCTTTTTGAAAAATTTTTCTTTTTATAAGTACAAACTCTATAATTTGACAATTTTCCTAGTATCAATTACAATTTAAGTGCATAAATTATTATTAACCAATTTATCAAAAAAATTTAGTGTAAAAAATTTTTTCACTAATACTACATTTATTCAAGCATTAAATGCTCAAATGGAGGTTTTTATGTTAAAAAAGTACAAAGTTGCAATAGTTGGTGCAACAGGTCTAGTTGGTAGAACCGCCTTAAGAGTTCTCGAAGAAAAAAATTTACCAAATATAGAATATTTTCTATTTTGTTCAAAAAAATCAGCAAATACAAAAATTAACTTTTTAAATACTACATATATAACTCAAGAGTTGACAGAAAGTACTTTTGATAATTATCATTTTGACTATGCGATTTTTTGTGCTGGTGGAAGTGTCTCTAAGAAATATGCTCCTATTGCT
The DNA here is from genome assembly GCA_944392675.1 of uncultured Clostridia bacterium. Taxonomy (GTDB): domain Bacteria; phylum Bacillota; class Clostridia; order TANB77; family CAG-508; genus CAG-269. Next base: position 4,873 of record CALXXK010000066.1, on the reverse strand, counting down.
GCTTCAAAAGGTTGTATTGTAATTGATAATAGTAGTGTTTTTAGAATGGATGATAATGTTCCTTTAGTTGTTCCTGAAGTTAATCCAAATGATGCTTTAAGTAATCATGGTATTATTGCTAATCCCAATTGTTCTACAATCCAAGCTGTATTACCTTTAAAGGCTTTGGATGATAAATATGGTATTAAAAGAGTTATTTATTCTACATATCAAGCTGTCTCAGGTGCTGGACGTTCTGGTATTGAAGATTTACTTAATAAATCTTCTGGTGATAATCTAAAAAAATTCCCTTATTCGATATATAATAATTGTATTCCTCATATAGATGTATTTTTAGATGATGGCTATACTAAAGAAGAACATAAAATGATTAATGAAACTAGAAAAATCTTAAACAAACCCAATTTACCCATAACTGCTACTACTGTAAGAGTTCCGGTTGAAAATTGTCATGGTGAATCAATTAATGTTGAATTAGAAAATGATTTTGATCTATATGATGTTAAGATAGCTTTTGAAAATTTTCCTAATATAATTGTTGTTGACAATACCCAAAAAAATTATTATCCTTTAGCAACTATAGCAAATGGTAATGATGAAGTTTATGTTGGAAGGATTAGAAGAGATTTTAGTATTAAAAATGGTCTTAATTTATGGGTAGTTGCTGATAATTTGAGAAAAGGTGCGGCAAGTAATGCTATACAAATTCTAGAATTTCTACTTTCAAATAAATAAAATTATTATTCACATATTAAAGTTTTTTATTTTAGTTGTTTTTTATATTCTCTTATAATATAATGTGAACAAGAAAAAATATAATTATACTTTTTCTGTTATACTCTTAATGAAAGAAGAGATTTTTATGAAAAAAGTTTTATTTAAAGGCTGTGGGACAGCTATTGCAACACCTTTTGATGATAAAGGTGTTAATGTGAAGGAATTTGAAAAATTAATCGAATTTCAAATTCAAAATGATGTTGATAGTATAATTGTTTGTGGTACAACAGGTGAGGCTACTACTATGTCACAACAAGAAAAAGATGATGCTATCAAATGTGCTATTAGAACATCTAATGGTAGAGTTCCAATTATTGTAGGAACTGGAAGTAATTCTACATCTCAGGCAATACAAAATTCAAAACATGCAAAAGATTTAGGTGCTGATGGAATTTTAGTTGTAACACCATATTACAACAAATGTACACAAAAAGGTCTTATCGATCACTTTACAAAAATTGCTGAAAGTGTATATCCATTACCTGTAATTATGTATAGTGTGCCTAGTAGAACTGGTGTGAACATTTTACCTAAAACTTGTTATGAACTTTCAAAAGTTGAAAATATTGTAGCAATAAAAGAAGCAAGTGGTAATTTATCTCAAATTGCTGAAATTGCTCAATTATGTGGAGATAATTTAAATATTTATTCCGGAAATGATGATCAAATTCTTCCTATATTATCTGTTGGAGGAATTGGAGTTGTATCTGTATTATCTAACATTTTTCCTAAAGAAACTCATAATATGGTTACTGAATTTTTATCTGGAAATATTGAAGAAGCTAAAAATCTACAATTAAAATATATTCCCTTTATAAAAGCTTTATTTTCTGAAGTTAATCCTATTCCTGTAAAAGCTGCACTAAATTTGATTGGATATAATTTTGGAATCCCAAGGTTACCTCTTACTCCTATTTCTGAAGAAAATCTTAAGATTATTGAAAATGAATTGAAAATTTTGCAATAATATGATATTTTGATTAAAATTATATAACATTTTTAATCAAAATTTGAAGAATTTATTACTTTATGGTATAATTTAATAGAGTAATGAATTTAAATGAGGGATATTTTTAATGAAACAATATTTGCAAGATTTAATAAACAAAGATAAAGAATTTTTGAATATTATTAATGAATTAATAACAAATGATACAGTTTTACAGATGAAAAATTATTTACAGCATTATGAAACAACTTGTTATGACCATTGCTTGACTGTTTCATATTATTGTTATTTGATTTGTAAAAAATATAATTTAGATTACAGGTATGCAGCAAGAGCAGGTATGTTACATGATTTATTTTTATACAACTGGAGAGAACGTCAACCTGATAGGAAAGGATTTCATGCATTTACTCATGGAAGAACTGCTTGTGAAAATGCCTGCAAACTTTTTGAATTAAATGATAAAGAAAAAGATATGATTATAAATCACATGTGGCCAGTTACATTATATTTACCTAAATCTATTGAAGGTATTATATTAACTTTTGTAGATAAATATTCAGCCATGTCAGAAAGTTTTGAAGTTATGAAATCTAGATTATTTATGAAAAAAACGTTTAGATATACATATGCAATTTTAAGTTTAATGATTATAAAATTTTAGAAACGTCCCTTTATCTCATTAGGGACGTTTCTTTTTGAGACATAAAACTACTTTTGTCCTGCCCATCTTAACATTTTTATGTCTTTATACTTTTTAAGTACTTCTTTATATTTATCATATTCTTCTTCCCATAAAGCATCTGGCACTTTATCAAATGCTTTAAAAATTTTCTCAGCTTCTGTTAAATAGATTAATTGCTCTTGTGGATTCATCTTTTCATATTGTTTTGCAAACATATATAATCTATCTAACATTTGGTTTGCTTCTATAAAACTCCAAAAATCTTTTACTTTCATTCCGAATAATTTAATTTGTGCTACTGCAAATATTACTAATGCAAATATAAAAAATATTAATATATATATTATTGCTAATAATGCTTTCACAATTTACACCTCTTTTGTTTTCTTTCTATTTTTTTATTATAACATATTTAAATAATTTTGCCAATAGCTATAAATAAATCTCTTTACGCTACTTTTTTTCTGAATGTAAATCATATGTATGCATAAAATAAACTCACTTTTCTTCCATTTTATCAATAAAAAAGGAAAAACACAATCCTAAAATTGTGCTTTTTTTCTTTTTATTTTTCTTAACTTAATAACATTCTTCTAGTTCATTTTCTACATTTAATGAATGGCTTTAGCAAACTAATATAAAGCTGGACGAAAGGCATAATTGAAGATGCTGGTGGTCGTGTTATAGGGGCTACGGCAAGAAGCTGGACGGTATGTTGTCCCCATACCATTGTAAAAGCCTCCCCTACCAGTACATGGACTGTAATCATAGATGCTTTTTTCTAATGTACATTCATTTTCATTTCCGGCTATATCATATATATTCATTTTACAATTTTCACTAGCATTTGCTCCTGTTGTCAATAACACACTTTGATTTTGCAACTTTGTACTATTCTCTACCTTACCACTTGTATTTTCTGTATAATCTTTAAAACTTTCTGCTGTTGATGGACTTGTTGTATATTTCCCATTTTCTATTTTGAAAGTAGCATCATTATAATTTCCCCAACTGGTTGAATTAGTCGTTAAATCTGCTACTGACATTCCACCTCTTACTTGCAAATGTTTTATTACTAAATCCCATTGTATTCCAAACATTAAACTACTTGTATAATCTCCTGAATTCAATTCACTTGACTTTATTTGAGCATTTGCACATGTTATATAATTATATGGATATTTCCCTTGTGCTATTATTAGTATTCTTGAATTATCTTCTTTTGCTGGGTAACTATCTGCTCCAGCTTCATATTGTCCTATCCAAAATCCTCCATTTCTATATACACTACTTAACATATATTTCTTTAAATTATTATATTCTTCATATGTTAATCCACAACCTCTATTATCATCTAATTTATCATCTATTATTCTTACGTAATATGTTATACTCGAATTACCAAAAGTTTCTACTGGTGTTGCTCCTGCATTATCACTATATATTGCTCCATAATATGACTTTGCATCATTAAATTGACTAGCATTTAAAAATTTTACTTGGCTATATGGTGAATTACCATCATATGACGCTCCATAATAATCATACCACTGGTCTGTATATCCATTTCTTGAAAGCAATGTTCCTGTATATGCTTCTAAATCATCTTCTATTTTATCATAATTATTTTCGGTTGTATCACTTGCAAATACTTTTGTTTTTGGCACCTCTATCCATGTCCAATAATTTGTTCCATCTGTTACTACTAATCCTGTTGTTAAATCTGTTCCTTCTACTTGACTAAAATTACTTCCTGGCAAGTATGGTTTTGTATCTTCTGACTGATATTCTGCCATTCTTATTATTGTACTTGCACTTCCATTTGCATTTATCATTATCTCATATCCATCTACCATTACTACTGCTGGCAAACTTCCTATTCTATTTTCATCTGTCACTCCTTTTTCTGTTATTGCTTTTCCATTATATGTTAGCCCATCTACATTGTTTCTTAAATTATCATTTATTTCGTCTATATCTAATTTTCCGTCATCTCCAAAACTTCCTGCTACTTCTAATTTTACTCTTTCTTCTGCTGATTTTTCATCTGTTTTTTCTCTTGCTGTTGTTGCCTTATTTAATATTCCATTCTCTCCTGTTAACATTGTTATACTTACTCCTGCTAGTATTAATAACACAATAATGTTTAGTATGTTATCGATGGTTAGGCTGTAAAAAATCAGACTGAAATAGCTTATTAGACCAGCCTGACCATCTATAACATTCATCGTAGTAAATTGCGGTAACTTTTTTCTACATTTTTCTATGGAGTTTCTATTTTTTTCTCTCACTTATTTTTTACCTCTTTTTTAACTTTATTTCATTAACTATTGTAATTTTTATCATTCCATTGTACATTTAAGGTATAGTTTCCCCCTCCCCAATTTATCTCGTATACAGGAAGATATACCTACTGAAAACACTATATTTTTTCATAAAGTACATATACTTTATGTGTTGTT
>CALXXK010000065.1 GCA_944392675.1 uncultured Clostridia bacterium | reverse complement strand
ATAGTATATATAAAATCAAGTCAAGGATCAAACATAAAAGATGCATATTTTGATATAAATTATGAAAATGCCAAAGCAAATGGATTAAAGGTAGGATTTTATCATTTTTTAACAGCAACAAATACGCAAGAGGCTGAAGAGGAAGCTAGATTTTTTGCATCAGTAATAGCTAATAAAATTCCAGATTGTAAATTAGTAATGGATTATGAAGTATTTGGAGGAGCAAGTGCAGAAGAAATAAATCAAATAGCAGAAGTATTTTTAGAAACCACAAGAAGATTAACAAATAAGGAAGTAATTTTATATAGTGATTTGAGTAATATTCAAACTGTATTTGGAAGGGAGTTATCACAAAATTATGAATTATGGCTTGCTTATTATGGAAATTATAATGTATTAGGAAATGTTCAAACAAATTGGGAAAATTTTATAGGAGTTCAGTATTCAGATAGGGGGAGAGTGAATGGAATAAATGGATATGTTGATATGGATAGATATTCAGAAGAAATATTTTTAGGTGAAGTTTCAGAAATTCCTATAATAGAAAATCCAAAGGAAATAACAAACACAGGGACAGTGAATTATACAATTCAAAGTGGTGATACATTATGGGAAATAGCAAGGAAATATGGGACAACAGTGCAAGAAATTGCAAGTATAAATAATATACAAAATCCAAATTTAATTTATCCAGGGAAAACTATTAGAATATTAACTAATTCAACAACTACTGGAGAAGAAACAAGAGGAACAGGAGATATTATATATACAGTACAAAGAGGAAATACTTTGTCAGAAATTGCACAAGCATATAATGTTACAGTAAATCATATCGTAGAACTAAATAATATACAAAATCCAAATTTAATTTATCCAGGGCAAAAGCTTAGAATAACTGAAAGTAATGTTCAAGATTTAAATCCTATAACTCAAAATAGTACATATATTGTTAAAAGAGGAGATACATTAAGTTCAATAGCGAGAAGATATGGAGTTTCAGTGGATTATTTAGTCAGAATAAATGACATTCAAAATCCTAATATAATCTATCCAGGGCAATTGTTACAGGTTTGACATTATGTGAAGATTATATTATAATATTTGTTGCAAAATTTGAAAGGAGTATAACTATGACAAGAAAACAATTATTAAGAATTAGGCGGATGTTAGAGGAGATATGTGTAATTATTGACAAAGAATTGGAAATAAAAGAACGAGAAAATATAACATTAAAGACAGATGAAGATATAATAAATGAATTTTTAGTAAAAATACAAATGCCAAGTAATTTAAATGGATATACATATATTCAAATTGGATTAAAATTATGTATAGGAAATAATTTACTTGTGAATTCATTGACAAATGGATTATATCCAGCCATAGCTAAAGAGTTAGATATGAATTCAATTGCCCCTATAAAAAAGGGAGTATATAATGCTATTGAAGTTACATTTTTAAGAGGAAATAAAAAATATTTAAATACTATTTTTTCTAAGAAACCGTCATCAAAAGCTTTTTTTAAGACTGTGGTAGATTTAATTAAATTGGAGATAGAATAGTCATAGTAAAGCATCACCAGTTATTGGTGATGCTTTTTATAATAGTATAGGACTAATTTGTTCTCCATTTAGAGCAAATTCAATAGTCTTAATTATATATTCTGCATCAAAAACTATAGATCTTGGTTTAGTAATAGGGTTATCCTGTCTGAAAGGTACAAAATAATAATTTCTTCTATTTAATAATTTTCCTATGTTTTCAGCATTTCCACTTAGACCATTATTAGTGGAAGGTGCAATTACTAATGGTCTTTCATTTCTTAAATGAGATTTAGCAGCCATAACTGCTGGAGTATCTATTATATCACAAGCTAATTTTGCCATAGTATTTCCAGAACATGGAGCAATAATCATTATGTCGGTCATTTTTTTAGGTCCAATTGGTTCAGCACCTTGAATTGTATGAATTATTTTATTTTCAGCAATGTCTTCAATTTCGTCTATAAAATCTTTTGCTTTTCCAAATTTTGTGTCTAAATTATAACTATTGTAAGACATAACTGGAATTATTTCCGCTTCTAATTTTTTTAATTCTTTTATTTTAGGTATAACTTTTTGAAATGTGCAAAAAGAGCCAGTTAGTACAAATCCTATTTTTTTTCCTTTTAAATCCAATAATACATTCCTCCTTTCAAATAACCTTTATATATAATATGAAATTATGTAAATAAAGTTTGTTATAATATAAATAAATATTTAATAATATATTCAAGACAATCACTATGAATTTGACATCATGTAAGATATATTTTACTATATTTAGTAAGGAGAGAGCTATAAAATAAGTCATGGTAAAATCATCATCAATTATTGGAGATGCTTTTTATATAAAATGGGATTAAATCTTAATTAAATATTAATTGAATATTATTTAATAAAAATCTCTTGTTTTTGAACTTCAAATATAATATAATTTAAAAAAGAAATGAGGTAAATATGGGAAAGAAAAAAGAGCTAACAATATTAGGAAATAGTATATGGAAATTATTTTTCTATTTTATTGTTTATAGTTTCTTTGGATACATAATAGAAACAATCTATGGGATTGTAACAACAGGAAGATTTGAAAGTAGACAAAGTTTTTTATATGGACCATTTTTAGGAATATACGGTATAGCAGGAGTTATATTAATAATATTTATAAAATATTTTAATAAAAATAATTTTACAATTTTTACTGCAGGATTTTTAATAGGTTCATTAACAGAATACGTAATTAGTTATATAACAGATATTTTTTTACACACACAATGGTGGGACTATTCAGATAAGATTTTAAATATTAATGGAAGAATTTGCTTATTATACTCAGTGTTTTGGGGATTGTTAACAGTATTTTTAGTGAAAGTAATAAACCCAAGAATAGACAAAATATATGAAAAAATAATTAATAAATTTAGTAAATTTAGTATAAAAATATGTTTAACACTTTTAATAACTTTTTTAGCAATTGATTGTTCACTAACAGCATACGCACAAGAAAAATTCATAATAAGGATGGTAATAGAAAATGATATAAATGTTGAAAATTTAGAAGAATATAAAAAAGAATATGAAAGAACATATAATAATAAAATTACATCAGATGTAATAAATAGATTTTGGAATAATAAAAAAATGATAAAAACATTTCCAAACATAAAAATTGAAGATATAGAAGGAAATATAATATATTTAAATAGTTTGTTACCAGAAATACAACCATATTATATAAAAATTTTTGATAAAAATTAATTTGTGTCAAGAGGAATGGACTAGATAGGAAAAATAAGGACGGGGTGTAGGGATTTTGGGGACGGGGGTTAAAATCCCTATATAAATCCAGGACATAAAAATATTCTCTTTGTTTTTAATATATAGGGATTTTAACCCCCGTCCCCAAAATCCCTACACCCCGTCCCTATTTTCCTGGCACAGTCTAAGGAGGAAAAAGTCATGCCATATATTGAATTTAAAAATGTTTGTAAAGAATATAAAATGGGAGAAGTAATAATTAAAGCATTAGATAATACTAATTTTTCAATAGAAAAAGGAGAATTAGTTGTAATAGTTGGTCCAAGTGGAGCAGGAAAGACAACAGCACTAAATATTTTAGGTGGAATGGATAGTATAACTTCAGGAGATGTAATAGTTGATAATAAAAATATATCTAAATTAAAAAATAAAGAGCTTATTAAATATAGAAGAGAAGATATAGGATTTGTTTTTCAATTTTATAATTTAGTACAAAATTTGACTGCAATAGAGAATGTAGAACTAGCAACACAAATATGTAAAGATTCGTTAAGTCCTGATGAGATAATGGAAAAAGTTGGTCTAAAAGATAGAAAAAACAATTTTCCGTCACAGTTATCAGGAGGAGAGCAACAAAGAGTTGCAATAGCAAGAGCAATTGCTAAAAATCCAAAATTATTGTTATGTGATGAACCAACAGGAGCATTAGATTATAAAACAGGAAAACAAATATTGAAATTGTTACAAGATACCTCAAGAAAGGAAAAAATGACAGTATTGATAATAACTCATAATGCGGCAATAGCACCAATGGGAGATAAAGTTATAAGATTTAAAAACGGAAAAGCAGAAAGTGTAGAAATAAATGAGTCACCAACACCAATAGAAGAAATAGAATGGTAATCATATATTAAATTGGAGGTGATAATGTGTTAAAAAAAGCATTACTAAAAGATAGTATAAAAGAAATAAAAAATTCATATAAAAGATTTATATCAATAATGATAATGGCATTATTAGGAGTAGGATTTTTTGCAGGATTAAGAGCTACATCACCAGACATGATAGAGACAATAGATACATATTTTAAAGGCCAAAATGTATATGATATACAAGTAATATCTACATTGGGGCTTACAAATGACGATATAGACGCATTAAAAAATGTAGAAGGTGTAGAAAATGTATATGGGACAGATAGCCAGGATGGATTAATAGAATTAGAGGATAATGAAATAGTATCAAAAGTTATGTGTGTTGAAGACATTAACAGACCTAAATTGATAGAAGGAAATTTGCCACAAAATATAAATGAATGTGTAGTAGAAGGAGCTTTTCTTACAGGAACAAATAAAAAGATTGGTGATACTATTACAATAGAGATAGAAAATCAAGAGAATTCTAATGGCGATGAAGTAGAATATTTAAAGCAGAAGGAATTAAAAATAGTAGGAACTGTGCAGAGTCCTGTATATATCTCATTAGATAGAGGAACAAGTAGCTTAGGATCTGGAGAAATCGATTATTTTATTTACATATCAAAAGAGAATATAAATATAGATTTTTATACAGAAATATATGTAAAAGTGAAAGATAGTGAAAAATATACAACAGCAAGTAATAGTTATGAAAAATATATAGAAAATGTAAAAAATAATATTGAAGAAATAAAAGAAGAAAGAAAACAAGCAAGATATCAAAATCTAATCACACAAGCAAATAATAAAATAGCAGAAGCAGAACAAGAATTTAATACACAAAAACAAGATGGAGAAAGTCAAATAGCACAAGCAGAACAAGAATTACAAAATGCTAGAGATGAAATCACAAAAGGAGAAAATGAATTATCTGCAAATGAACAGAAAGCAAATAGTCAGTTTTCTCAAGCTGAAAAAAAATTAGAAAGTGCAAAAGCAGAGCTTTTAAGAAATATAACAGAATATAATAATAAAAAACAAGAAGCTGAACAAGGTTTTGCTACAGCAGAGGCACAAAAGCAAAAATTAGAAACTAACTTAAATAGTATAAATGCAGGATTAGAAGAGATAAATGTAAATTATGCTCAAATTATAGAAAAATTAAATGATCCAAATCTGACAGAAGAACAGAAGATAATATTAGAACAATCTAAAAATCTGTTAGAAAATCAAAAAAAGGAGTTAGAAACTAATAAGCAAGCAGTAGAAGCTGGAATAACTGAAATAAATAATCAAATTACTACAGGAAGACAAGAACTTGCAAACGCAGAATCTTTAATTGAAAGTGCAAGAACTGAAATTCCAAAACAAGAAGCAAATTTAAAAAGTGAAAAATCAAAAGCATATACGCAAATAGCAAATGCTAGAAGTCAATTAGAACAATCAAAAACTCAATTACAAGAAGGAGAAACAGAATTAGAAAAAAGCAAAGCAGAATTTAATCAAAAAATACAAGAAGCAGAAGCAAAGTTAATAGATGCAAAGGAAAAAGTAAATGAAATAGAAAATCCAGAATGGTATATATTAGATAGAAATGAAAACACAGGGTATAGAAGTTTTAAACAAGATACTGAAAGTGTAGAAAATATAAGTTTAGTATTTCCAATTGTATTTTTTGCAATTGCAGCACTTGTTTCACTTACATCAATGACTAGAATGGTAGAAGAACAAAGACAAGAATTAGGAACATTAAAAGCATTAGGATATAACAAATTCCAAATTTCTGTAAAATATATTTTATATTCAAGCTTAGCTTGTATTATAGGTTCATTAATAGGAATGAACATAGGATTCCAATTATTGCCAAGACTAATATGGAAAATGTATAGTATTATGTATATAATGCCAGATATTGTAATTGAATTCAATCATGCTTATTCTTCATTAGGATTGGGGTTGATATATGTATGCATAGTAGGTGCAACACTTTATGCAGTTTTAAGAGAATTAGTAAATCAGCCAGCAACATTATTAAGACCTAAAGCACCAAAACTTGGGAAAAGAGTATTGCTAGAAAGAATAACACCTATTTGGAAGAGATTGAACTTTTCACAAAAAGTAACAATAAGAAATATATTTAGATATAAGAAAAGATTTTTGATGACTATTATTGGTATATTTGGATGTACATCTTTAATATTAGCAGGTTTTGGATTAAAAGATTCAATATCAAAAATATTACCATATCAATATGAAAAGATATTTAATTATGATATGCAAGTAACATTAAAAAGTTCATTAGAAGATGAACAAATTCAAAATCTTATCACTAATTTGAAAACTGATAATAAAATTACAGAAGTAATAGAAACAGATATGTTGTCTGGAGTAGCAAGTAAAGATGATATTGAGAAAGATATTCAAATAGTTATACCAAAGGATAATGAAGAACTTAGTAAATGTATAAATCTAATAGATAGTAGGACTGAAGAAAATCTAGAATTAAACAATGATGGAATATATATAACAGACAAATTAGCAGAACTATTAAATGTAAAAGAAGGAGATACAATATCAATAGAAACAACAAATGACGAAATAAAAGAATTTAAAATAACAAAAATTGTAGAAAACTATGTTTCACACTATATCTACATTTCTAAAGATTTATATAATGAAAATTTTGAAATAGATTATTCAACAAATGTATTATTATTAAAAGACAATAATTTGAATGATGAAGAACAACAAGAAATTTCTAGAAAAATGTTACAACAAAATGAAATATCAACAGTAACATTAACATCAACGATAATGAAATCATTAGACGATACTATGAATTCATTAAATTATGTTGTATTAATATTAATAGTATCAGCTGGATTATTAGCATTTGTTGTACTATATAATTTATCAAATGTAAATATTAGTGAGAGAATAAGAGAATTAGCAACAATAAAAGTATTAGGATTTTATGATAAAGAAGTATATAAATATGTATCAAGAGAAACAATGTTGCTAACAATAATAGGAATATTACTTGGCTTAGTAGGAGGATATTTCTTGAACTTCTATATAATAGGAACTTGTGAAATTGAAATGTTAAGATTTCCAAAAACAATAGACTTCATAAGTTACATATATTCAATTGCAATTACATTAGTATTTACTTTAATAGTAAATGTAGTCACATACTTTGCGTTAAAGAAAATTGACATGATAGGAAGCTTAAAAAGTGTAGAATAGAACCAAAGGGGACGTAGATAGGGAAAATGGGGACGGGGCTGTAGGGATTTTGGGGACGGGGGTTAAAATCCCTATACATTAAAAAAGAGAATATTTTATATATTTATAAATAGGGATTTTAACCCCCGTCCCCAAAATCCCTACAGCCCCGTCCATAAAATCCCTAAGTTACGTTCTACCTTTGAAAAGAAAGGATATAAAATTATGAAATTAAAAAAGACAACTATTTTTAAAATAATATTAGCAATAATAGCATTAGCAATATGTATAGCGGTAATAATATACTTATTTCCAATTGTAAAAAATTTAAGTACATCAGAAGGTCAATTAGAATTTAAAGAAAAAATAGATGATTTAGGTTTTCTTGGGTTACTTATGTTATTTGGAATACAATTTGCTCAAATTTTTTTAATTATAATTCCTGGAGAACCAATCGAAATATTAGCAGGAATGTGCTATGGAGGAATAGGAGGAACAATATTTATAACAGTTTCTGTAGCTATATTAACAACATTGATTTTATTTATGGTAAGAAAGCTAGGTAGAAAATTTGTATATGATTTTTGTAATAAAGATCAGATCGAGAAAATAGAAAATAGTAAATTGATGAAAAATACAGAAAAGATAGAATTTATAATGTTAATTTTATTTTTAATACCAGGAACTCCAAAAGATTTATTAGTATATATTGGAGGATTATTGCCTATAAAACCATTAAGGTTTATATTAATTTCAACTTTTGCAAGATTGCCATCTGTAGTATCTTCAACATTTGCAGGTGAAAATATAGCAGCAGGTGATTGGAC
>CALXXK010000064.1 GCA_944392675.1 uncultured Clostridia bacterium | reverse complement strand
AAAAGTTTTCTTTTCCGCATAGTGCTTTATATTCTATCTAAATTTAAGTACCTTAAGTTTAGTAAGATTACAAGCACTAGTTTTAATTTTTATTTCTTTGGTTTTTTAGCTCCATACTTAGAACGTGCTTGCATTCTATCTTTAACACCTGCTGTATCTAATGTTCCTCTAATGATATGGTATCTAACACCTGGAAGGTCTTTTACCCTACCACCTCTAATTAATACAACACTGTGTTCTTGTAGGTTATGTCCTATACCTGGGATATAAGATGTAACTTCATAACCATTTGAAAGTCTAACTCTGGCAACTTTTCTTAAAGCTGAGTTTGGCTTTTTAGGTGTAACTGTTTTAACAACTGTACATACTCCTCTTTTTTGTGGAGCTCTGTTGTTTGTTAATCTCTTGTTTTTAGAGTTCCATCCATGTTGTAATGCTGGAGATTTTGATTTTGTTACTCCTGTTTGTCTTCCTTTTCTTACTAATTGATTAATTGTTGGCACTTAAATTTCACCTCCTAATTTTTATTTTAATTATTTTTTATGATTTTTTCATGTAATATTGTTGAAATATCCATGTTCATAAAAATCAAACAACCATTACGGAATTGCATAGTACAAGCAATTTATCGTAACGGTTATTATTGTATCATTTTTCACTTGATAAGTCAATAAAAACTTGGAAATTTTTCCAAGTTTTCACGTTAAATAATCCACGGTTCATTCCCGTGGATTATTATTAGTAAATTTTCCTATAAGGAAACTTACTATTGCAATATAAAGATAAGCCAGCCCTATCTTCATATTTGGTACCAAATCTTTTATGAGATTTGGTATTTCCTTAATCATCTTTGGAAGTTCTCCGCCGATACTGAAAAGTATTGCTCCCACTAAGATAGTAACTATTAATAGTAATATTCCTTTGATGTTATTCATAACTTTTCCTCCTGCTCATTTTTATATTTATAGTATATCATATTTTTTATATTTTTTCAAATTATGTTAATTATAGTAACAGATCTCTAAATTAATAAACATTTTTTATTAATTTAGAGATCTGTATTAAATATATATATTATCACAAATTATTTTTCCATTCCGTCTGAAGAGCTCACTTGTTTTTGTTTAGATTGCTTCAATTCTTCCACTTGCATTTTTGTATGTTTTTGTTCTTCTTTATTATCTTTACTTTTTTCACTAGCACTCTTATTAAATCTTAATGCTTTTCTAAATAATTCTCCTTTTTCATTTTCTCCTTTATTATTTGTAGTTTCATTTACCTCCATTAATTTAGGAAGTTCTCTACCAGTCAATTTAGAAATAAATTTTGATATTCCACTTGGTTTAAATTTTCCTATAATATCTGAAAGATCTAGAGTTTGATACGTTTCAGCTTCAGCTAAGATAATTGTCTTATCCTTCTCATCTATTTCTTTTCTTAACAATCTGTTTATTATATTTGTTTTTGATAAATCTTTTAAATCATATTTTATATTACATACTTTTTCTAACTTATCTCTTTTTCTACTAGTATCATATCCAAGAGCTTCTAAATCTTCATAATATTTTTTCTTAATTTCTATGTTTTCATTTACTCTATCAATATCAATTTTTCCTACTTCTAATCCACTATCTGCAATAATGCTATTTTCATGTTGCCTTATAATTCTATTTATAAGTTCTAATTTATCTTTTTCTGGCATATTAGATTTATCTATTGCATATAAAGGTGTACATGAAATTTTTGATAAATTTTTTAAAAAATCTTCTGAATATCTTCCTTTTAATGCTTCATTATACTTATTTAAAATTTCAAGTCTACTACTTCTCTTAAGTCTTACTATGTTTTTCATATTTTTTTCAGAAACTATATATACTGCATTACCTATTTTTATTTTTACTTTTCTTCCTATAGTTATTTCTGTTTTAGAATATTTATCATTCTTTTCTGGATTTCCATTAGTATTTTGGTTTTTACTATTTTCTTCATTGTCTAAAGCTTTATATTCAGCATCTACTATTCCATATTTTTCTTTATTATCTGCGTCTTCTATTTCCGTATCTCCATCCTCTATAATCATTTCTTCAATTTTGGCATTATTTTTAGATGCCTCATTTTCATTATTCTGATCTTCTGACATTAATTCTTCAATATTTTGATGATTTTCTTGATTTACATCTTTTTCAATAGGTACCTGTGGCATTTTTGCCATAGTATTTCTAATTGTTTCCATTACATTTCCTTTAGAAGGCATAGCATTTTGCTCATTTTTTTGTTCATCCTCTAAATCCTTTTTTACTTCTTCCTTAGGAGTAACTTTTTCTTCTTTTGTTTTTTCAATTTCATTATCTTTTCCTTTTTTTGATTTTACATCATATTTTGTATTCAATTTCTCAATATTATTATTAATTTCATTTATAACTTTTTCATTAGAATCAATTTTTTGTCTCATTTTTCCTAATTCAGATACTACTTTCGAAAAATCATTTTCATATTCTGCTAATTCTGGTGATTTTATTGATTTATCCTTTAATTGTTTAATTTCTTCTTCTAATTGATCTTTATCTTTTTGTAATTTATCATAATTTTTCTTAAATTCTTTTTGCTCATCTTCTTTCTGTTTTTTTAGTAAAAATAATCTTGATACCTCTTTTTTTGTGTCATCCAAATTTTGAATTTCTTTTTCTATTTTTTCTAAATCATTTCTATACTCTAGTTGCTCCTTCGACTTTTCAAGCTTTCCATTATTATAGTCATATTTTCCTTCTACATCTTTTATTAATGTATTTAATTCATCTCTTTTAGCAATCATATCTTTAATTTCAGCATCTACAGCATTTTTTAATTCTTCTTCCATATATTTCTCCCTTCTAAATTCCAATTTTATCAACTATTCTAATTATATCATTTTTTTACATTCGTTTCAATAACTTTACATAAATTTATGTTTTTTAATAAAAATGACATATTTTTGTAATATTTGTAATAAATAAGAAACAAAAAAGTGTCATATTTAAGCTAATTACTTAAATATGACACTTTTATAATTTTAATTTATCTTAGATTATCCAAACTTCTCTTAGCTAATTCCATATACCTCTGCTTTTTATCTCTAATCTTCTTTCCTTCCAATTCCGGCAATATCCCAAAATTAGCATTCATTGGCTGAAATTTTTTATTAGGAGAAGAAATATATTTAGCTAAGCTTCCTATTACTGTATAATCTGAAAATACTATTTTTTCTTCATTTGTTTTTCCTAAAATGTTTTTATTAAATTCATTTACTGCATTAAGTCCAGCAACCATTCCAGAAGAAATTGATTCTACATATCCTTCCACACCAGTTATTTGTCCTGCAAAATAAATATTAGTATTTGATTTCAAATTATATGTTTCATCTAATAATTTAGTAGAATTTATATATGTATTTCTATGCATTACTCCATATTTTACAAATTCAGCATTTTCTAATCCAGGTATCATACTAAATACTCTTTTTTGTTCTCCAAATTTTAAATTTGTTTGAAATCCTACTAAATTATATATACTTGCTTGTTTATCATCTTGTCTTAATTGTACAAGCGCATATGGTCTTTTCCCTGTTCGTGGGTCATCAAATCCTACTGGCTTTAATGGTCCAAATCTTAATGTATCTATTCCCCTTTTTGCCATTATTTCTATTGGCATACACCCTTCAAAAATTTCCTTTTTTTCAAAGTCGTGCAATGTTACTATTTCTGCGTTTACTAATTCATTCCAAAAATTTTCATATTCATTTTTGTTCATTGGAAGATTTATATAGTCTGTTAATAATTGCTTGCTCTCTTCTGCTCCTTCACATCTTGTATTATTATCTTTTAGCTTTGATATTCTTTCTTGCCATTCTTCTAATGTCTCATCCTTTTTCTTTTCTTGACTATATCTATCTCCATAAAATGCTATATCAAAATTAATAGTTTCTTTTGTAACTATTGGAGCTGCTGCATCATAGAAATATAATTTATCTTCTCCAGTTATTTCCTGTATCTGTTTTGCTAACTTTTCTGATGTTAAAGGTCCTGTTGCTATTATTACTATTCCATTTTTTGATATCTCTGTAACATCTGTTATTTCTTTATTTATAATTTCTATTAATGGATTTTGTTTCAATTCTTTTGTTACTTTCTCAGAAAAAATCTTTCTATCAACTGCTAATGCTTGTCCTGCTGGTACAGCTGTTTCATCTGCTATTTTTATTAATAAAGAATCTAACTTTCTTAATTCTTCTTTTAATAGTCCACATGCGTTTGTAAGCAAATTTGATTTAAATGAATTACTACAAACTATCTCTGCTAAATTTGCATTACTATGTGCAGGTGAAAATTTTTTGGGCTTCATTTCATATAATTTAACTTTTACACCTCTTTTAGCTATTTGATATGCCGCTTCACATCCTGCAAGACCTCCACCAATAATCGTAATATAATTATTCATAACTCACCTTTCCTAAAGGGACGTTCTTGTAGGGATTTTAGGGATTTTAGGGACGGGGCTTAAAATCCCTATCAATCATTAGTATTTATATTTTTAATTTTTATTAATAAATATAGGGATTTTAAGCCCCGTCCCTAAAATCCCTAAAATCCCTACAAGAACGTCCTCTTAATTAAACAAATTCATTATTTCTTCTCTTGTAAATTTATTTATAAATGATGTTTTTGTACTTAACATGTTGTCCATCAACTTTTCTTTCTTTTTTTGCAATTCGTATATTTTTTCTTCTATTGAGTCTTTTGTAATTAATTTATATACTTGTACATTTTTCTTTTGTCCAATTCTATACGCTCTGTCTGTTGCTTGATTTTCTGTTGATATATTCCACCATGGATCATAGTGTATTACAATATCTGCTCCTGTTAAGTTTAAACCTGTTCCTCCTGCTTTTAATGAAATCAAAAAAACTTTTATTTCTGAATCACTATTAAACTTGTTAACTAATTCTATTCTTTCATCTACTTTTGTTGATCCTATTAATTTAAAGTATTTTATATTTCTCTTTTCTAATTCTTCTTGAATAATAGGAAACATTGATGTATAACCTGAAAATAGTAAAATTTTATGATTTCCTTTTATTGCATCTTCTATAATTTCTATGCATTGATTTAATTTACTACTTCCATCTTTGTAATTTTCTATAAATAGACTTGGATGACAACATATTTGTCTCAATCTTGTTAGTGCTGCTAATATTTTTATTTGGCTTTTTTCAAATCCATTTATATCTATTTGCTGTGTTATTTCTTCTTTAACTTGCACTAAATATGACATATATATTTTTCTTTGTTCTTCATTCATTTCATTATTTAATATTGTAACTGTTTTATCTGGAAGCTCTTTTAATACTTCTTTTTTATTTCTCCTTAAAATAAATGGTTCTATAAGCATTTTTAATTTTTTCATTGCATTTTCATCATTGTCTTTTACTATTGGTGTCTCATATGTTGTTTTAAATTTTTTATATGTGAATAAATAACCTGGCATTATATAATCAAATATTGACCATAATTCAGCTAATGAATTTTCTATAGGTGTTCCTGTTAATGCATATCTTGTATCTGCTTTTATTTGTTTTATTGCTTTTGCATTTTGAGTATTACTATTTTTTAAATATTGTGCTTCGTCTGCTATAACATATCTAAATTGATAATTTTTTTCATTATATAACTCAATATCTCTTTTTAATAGGTCATATGATGTTATAATTAAATCATAATTTCCTATATCTTTTATTTTTCTCTTTCTTTCTGCTAATGTTCCTCGTATTACTAAAACCTTTAAGTCATTTGTAAATTTATTTGCTTCGCTCTCCCAGTTTAATGTCAGTGAACTTGGTGATACTACTAGACTTGCTCTTTTTTCTTCTACTTGATTTTCTACGCTATTAGCTCTTTGTACATAATCTGTAATTACTGATAACATTTGTATCGTTTTTCCAAGTCCCATGTCATCGGCTAAAATCCCACCAAATTTATATCTATCTAAAATTTTCAACCATTTAAATCCTGTTTTTTGATAATACCTAAGTACTTTATCTAAATTTTTTGGGACTATTACTTCTTCCTCTAATTGATTTTTATCAAGTCCATTTACTATTTCTCTATATTTATTGTTTGTTGTTACATGAGTATCTTTAATGCCTTTTAATAATTCATTTAAATATAAAGTTCTACTTACTGGTAATGATATTTTTCCTTCCTTTAAATCTTTATAATCTATATCTATTCCTGTAATTAATTTATCAAAAAAGTCTATTTCTTCATTTTCTTCTAAATCTATAAAACTTCCATCTTTAAGTCTATGATATTTTTTCTTTAATTTGTATTTTTCCATTAATTGTTTTAATTCATTTATGTCTATATCCATATTTTCTAGATTTATTGATAATAAATCATTTTCTACTTTAACTCCTAAATTTCCTAGTTTTGGTTGTCTTATTTCTTTAGTTTTAAAATTATCTGTTGCTAAAACTTCAAATTTTTGCATATATTCATTTATGTCTTCTGTTAAAAATTGATATATTTGGTCATTTTTAGGTAATATGAATCTTAATTTTTTTGTTTCTAACATAAATCCTGTTTTTCTAAAAATATTTAGTGCCTTTGTTTCTTCTATTACATTTCTAGGGATATCTACATTAACATTATTATCTAAAGGATTAAATTCTGTATTATCATAGCAAAACTTTATATCTGCAACTAGATAATCATGTTCATCAAAGTCTAAAAATACTTTTACTATTAATTTTTTTGGTTTATATTTCTCTATTACATTTTGTTCTATTTCTTCTATCTTAATTGCATTTTTTATTTTAGGCATAATTATTGAAAATAACTGATATAAATCTTCTTCTCCTAATGTTAATTCTGTTATATAATTTTGCCTAAATAATTCTAATAGTTTTAAATTTGAATTTTCAAATTCTTTATTACATCTATACAATTTATTTTCTAATAATATGTATTTATATTCTTTTCCTTTAATTATTGAAACATTATATATTTCTATGTTTGGTATTATAGTGTATTCCTTGTCTGATATCTTTTTTAATTTAAATTCTATTTTTGGCTGTTCATCTGTAAATTCTATTTGTTCTTTTTTATAATCTCTTTGAAATTCCACTGTTTTTCCTTTTAAAATTTCAAATATTTCATCTACTCCAGAATTTCCTAGCATTATATTTGTTTCATTTAAAGCTTTTCCATAATATCTATAATTACTATTAGAATTTGAATTTGCATATTTTATAATTTCAGCATATTTTAATACAAAGTCTAATAGTTTTTTACTATCTTCATCAAATACTTCTTTAGTATGTACAAATTGCAACTTTTCTCCATATTTATAAAATTCTTCATTAATCATTCTTGTATAAAATTCTGATAAGTCTTTCAATTTATACATTTTTTTATTTCCAATCTTAAATTCCGCTTTTAATTCATTTGTAAATTTATCATAAAAAATTATAGGTTGCAATTTTATATTTTCTTTATTTTTTACTATTTTCTCTGCATCCATTTTGTCTAATTCTTCGTTATAAAATGTATTTACTATTTGCTTAAAATTTCTGTGTTCTATTGTATTTGATACTACATGATTTGGTGACATTCCCTTCAATATATTATTTTCTTGACTTTTTATTACATTACTTCTGTCTTTATATTCTAATACAGATGCCAATGTGTGTTTACAAACTCCATAATGATTATAATAATCAGGACAATCACAATTTACATCTTCTACTTCTCCATCTTTTATTGATATATAAGTTCTGTAACTAATTGTACCTGTTACTTCAGCTCTTATTTCAAAATTATTTTGATTTATGTAGTGTTCTTCTATTATTCTAACTCTATTAGAATTTTTGTATCTTATTGCTTTTTGTGTTCTAGCTTCTCCTGCATCTTCACATAATCTATCTAAAATATTATTATTTATTAGCATTTCATTCTCCTTTTCTCGGCTAATTATTATATAATATTTTAGGCCAAAAATCAATATATTTGAAATGGTTTTTTATGAAGATTTTGTAGTAATTGTAAATAATATATTAACTTTTCCAAATTGAATTTTATCCAATAATAAAGCCCTTTTAAAAAATACATCTTAAAAGGACATGATTACAACTTACTATTTATATTGGCATTATCATTAGTTTTTTTTTACTATTTTGCACACTTCTATAATAGCTAGCAATCAATTCATCTAATTCTATACTTAATTGATAAATTATGCTATAATCATCTCCATTTTCTATACTTTTGTTCAATTTGTCTCTTAATTTACAAATTTCATCATTTAACATTTTTATCTCTCCTTTTCCAAATTTTTATCATTTGTATATTTATAAATTACCACATAAAAATCCTTAAGTCAAGTATTTTC